>JAHJLU010000769.1 GCA_018821745.1 Myxococcota bacterium
CAACGGGTTTTTCGTTGAAGAAGAGCACTTCCACCATGAGATTGTCGATGAGCCAGTCCACGGCGTCTCCCATGAGATCTCCATCGATGGGGTACTGCTCATAGGTCTCAGTGTCCATGAAATAATAATGATTTCCCTCTTTGTAGAGGTATTCCATTTTTCTCACTTCGGTCTGAGCCAGATCGATCTTTTCGCCGGATCTCCAGGTGCGGTCCAGGACGGCCCCGGTGATGAGATTCTTGACGCGACATTTGGTGAAACCAGTGCCTTTTCCAGGTTTTACAAAGTTTGCCTCAACAACCACGTACGGGTCGCCGTCGAGGAGAATTTTGAGGTTTTTGCGAAGGTCAGAACTTTGAGCCATGAGGATGATCTCCGTTGCAGCCCCGAGAATGGGGGTTTCAGGATTAGACCGGCGAGTTGAACCTTTTTGTGGACCCGGTCAAGGACAGCCAGGGCACTTATATAATGATGGGGCATTAAAGAGTAAAGGAAAAAGTGCACCTTGCCGCTCCGAGGGGCTCTGTGGGGAGGTCTTTACGCAATTTGTATTGACAAGCGGAGCGAGTAGGGATAGTGAGTTATCCTTTGGAGGCACTCAATGGACCACAGAAAATACCGCATCGTCATCCGTTTTGACCAGGAAAAAGAATGTTTCATCGGCAACGTCCCCGAACTCCCCGAATGTGAAGTCGAAGGAGATGACTGGGAAACCGTGACCGCCGGCCTCAGCGAGGCCATCGAAGCCAAACTTGAGACCATCGAGCATAAGCCGACCCCCATAGATGAAGTAGAGTTCGAGGGGAAACTGGAGCTTGATATCTCCAAAAGTCTCATGCGGGAGCTCATGTTCATGGCCAAAACCGATGAGATCGAGCCTCAGGTCCTGGCCCAGGAGCTCATAGCTGAAGGTCTGGGTCGTCGCTATGGCGGACACCGTTTCTATCGCAGCGGGGGCCAAAGAAGACCCCAGAATCAGAACAGTCGCCAGGGCAATCGCCAGGGTGGCGGGTACCATCGTGGTATGAACCAGGAACAGTACCATAATATCATGGAAGACAAGGCCTCCTTCCTGGAGTACGTTCGTGGCCTTGATGATGGAAACAACCGCAATCGTTAGTGATTAACGGCATCGGTTGCCGTCCGCGGTTCCCTATCATGAAATTTCGGTTCCTACTCTTCTCTCTCCTTTTGCTGGCAGCAGTCGGTTGTCAGGTGGAACTCTTCAGGACACTCTCCGAAGAGGACGCCAACCGTGTGTACCGGGAGCTGGAGCATTCGGGGATCGAAGTCAAAAAGACTACCACCGATAAACGCAAGGGGCTCTTCGGGATAGAAGTTCCAAGGTCCCAGGCTTCGCGGGCGCTGGAGATCCTTCGTGCACGGGATGTTCCCCGCAAGACCCACCGCGGGTTCTCCCTCATTACCGATGGAGGGAATCTGATCCCCTCGCCCAAGAAGGAGCGGATAAAGTACTTCATTGCGCTGTCAGGCGAGCTGGAGCAGACTCTGGAGAATCTCCCCGGTGTGCAGTACGCGCGGGTTCACTTCGCCATGCCGTCGGAGCCGGGGCTTATCCTCGATGACTCCCGCAAGACTATGCCCCAGAGGGCCTCTGTGGTCCTCAAGGTCCAGGAAAAGTTGTTTCAACTGAGTCCCAAGGATGTGCAGGTGCTCATCGCCGGTGCTCTCCCCGATATCAAACCCGAAGCGGTCTCCGTGGTTGTTCAGTTGGCTGTCTCTCAAAAGGCCGGTCCCGCAGGATATTCCTCAGTGGGACCTTACGCGGTCTCCCCCGCTTCCCGGGTGCCCCTCTTCATCACCCTGCTGGTGGCAGTCCTGCTGCTGGTTCTATTTGGCGTTCTCCTCATCATGGCGCGCATCACCATTTCTCGACTGAGAGATGAGATGGAACACGGAGAGGAGTCATCATCCCCTCGGGGAACACGTGAATAATGTTTCATTTTTTGCTGCTTTTTGTGCTCATCAATCTCGGATTTCTCATCTGGGGACGCAGTCGGAGGGGCTTCTTTCGGGACCCGGTCTACAATGGTATCCTCGGGGTTGACGCGGTCCTGGCCCTCTACAGTTTCACCAACGACACTTCGGGGAACACCATATACACCTGGCTGGCCCTTGGGATATTTGTCGGTGCCGTCATCATTCCCCTCATCCTGGGTCGTCTGATCGCGGGCGCCTTTGTGGGCTCCAATCTGAATCGGGTCCACCGGCTGCTGCAGTTGAAGTATCTGTTCCAACCATCCGTGGACGTGGCGGAGCAGATAGCGGAAAACAAAAAGTATCTTAAGGCTTACAATGGTGAAATCAATGAAATAACCAGGGAGATTGACCTGGAGTTAAGCCGCTCCACCGATCCCCTCCAGACCCAGTTTCTGCTGGAGTCCCTGGTGGAGATCAAGATTTTCGCGGGGCAGTGGGCAGAGGGCATCCGAACCTATCGAAAACGCATCGGGGATCCCGAGAAGGTGCTCAAACCCTCCTTCTTTGTCACACTGGCCCGCGCCGCCATCGAAGCGGGAGAGTGGGATCTGCTGTGGGAAGCCTATGGCGGTCTTGTTCGGCTCAGCGCGCCCCTGGAAGATCCCCTCATACGAAAATCGGTCTTTTATGTTCAGGTCATGGTCCTGGCCGCCTATGGCAGGAGCGGGACACTGAAAAAGCTGTTCCACCCGCTCAAGAAGGGCGATCCCCTCTTTCCCCTCGTCCCCAAGCGATACTGGTACGGACTCTCGCTCATGTCCGCAGGGAAGGACGAAGCCGCCCGGGAGATGCTCGATTTTCCAACGAAATTTAAGGATATGGCCCCATCGTTTTATCAGTCTGCGCTGGACCGCAGGGCGGGAGGGTTTGTCCCGCCGCCGGAGCCCGACCTGACGCAGAGGCTCGCCCTCTCCCGGATAAAGAAGGAGCTGGAGCATGTCTCCCGAGAGAAACCCTCTGCCCTGGCGACTCCCTGGGTGGGTAAAGGTCTCATTATTTTCACCTCGGCGGTCTTTGCCTATCAATTGTATCGAATGGGCATGACCTTTGAGTTCAAGGGCGTTGAGCAGATGAAGGGTCTCTTTTGGATCGGCGGGAACTTCCGGCACCGATCCATAGCCTATGGGGAGTACTGGCGTCTGTTTACATCGATTTTCCTTCACGGGGGATTCATCCATGTCTTTTTCAATCTGTATGTCATCTGGATGTTCGCGCCCCTCCTTGAGGTTCACTACGGGAAGGTGAAGTTTTTTCTCATCGCGGTTTTTTCCGGTGTCATCGGGAATATCGTCTCCACGCTTATCAATCCCAACGGGGTTGCAGTTGGCATCTCCGGGGTTGTTTTCGGGCTGGTGGGGGCCATGTTCATCATGCTCATTATCCACCGGGATCGCTTTCCTCAGGCCTGGCGCAAGCGTCAACTCTCGATGCTGGTGTTTCTGTTGCTCATCAACGTGGTGATCGGACTCTCCATGGAGATCATCGATAACTCCGCCCATGGGGGCGGGCTCGTAGGAGGGATGGTTCTGGCGCTCCTCCTGGGAGGTCACATGGACAGGCGGATCCACCAGCGCCTCCTGACGGTGATCCTCGCGCTTGCGACGGTGGGGGTGGTTGTTTACTCCGCCTGGGGAGTATATTCGTTCAATCAGAATCCCATGAAATCGCCCTTTGTTTTGGAGTACAGCTCCCCTGAGCGGCGGCTCCGGGTGATGGCCCCCAAGTTCTGGGAGCTTGAATATCTGAAAGCCGAGAATATTCCCGTGGCACCCGGTCACGCGAAGCCACAGGTGCCTTTTCTCTATGATCCCTTCTGCCCGGGAGTGAACAGGCTGATCTTTTTCACGGGAGAAGAGGCGAAGATCCAGTTTGGGCAGGTGAATCAGGCATTTACGGACCAGAGTCGGGGCATGGTTGGGAAATGGAGCAAAAAGCAGGTCCGTGTCACCATGGTGAAGAACAGGGAATTGTATTTCTATTCCAAAGAGTTAGCTCCGGGACAGTTGGTGCTGATACAGGTTGTTTATGACACTAAATGCGCAAAAAGCATAGAGTCAGTACTGGCCCCAATGTTGGCGGATGGCGGTATATCAGGGGTTTTCCCTTCTCCCTGATCCGGGGTGTTTCCCCCTTTTCCTGATTTTATCCTTGTGATCTTGGGGTGAAAGTTATAAGTTTTGTGCCATCTGAACGGAGGCGCTATGGCAAGCGAGTCACTTAATAAAGTCATTCAACAGTTGAAAGATGAAGGGATTAACGCGGCTAAAGCCGATGCGGAAAAAATCCGCCAGAAGGCAGAAGCAGAAGCGGAAGACATCATCATTAACGCAGAGATGAAGGCCAAGTCCATTCTGAAAAAGGCCGAAGAAGAAGATAAAAAAATCCGCGATCAACTCAAAACTGAGCTGGAGCGGGCGGCCCGGATCGGCCTTGCTTCTTTCAAGTCGTCCATCGAGAAGGCGCTGGTTGTTCCCGCCATCGATGAATCCCTTGCCAAGGTGCTGGCGACCCCCCAGTTCATGGAGAAGGTGATTGTTGAAATGGTGAAGGGTTTTGCCGCAAGCAATTTCAAGGGCGCCGACCTCACCCTCATTCTCCCGGCGGATCTCCAGAGCCAGATGGGGAACGCAATCGCAGCAAAAATGAAGATGATGACCGCCGGTGGAGATGTGACCATCCACTTCGATGACAACATCCGGTTCGGTTTCAAGGTCGGCCCGTCGGACAAGGCCTTTGTCTATGATCTCTCCAATGAAGGGCTCATGGAAATCTTCACCAAATTTGTTTCTCCAAAATTCAGATCACTTTTCGTTGGCGAATAGGGGAGAATCTCTTTGAAATACTACCGATTGATGACCGCGCTACCCACTCTCCCCGATGAGGTGGTGCCCCTCTCCCAGCCCGTGGCCGAGATCGTCTGCCAGGTACTTGAGGAGGTTGGTGGAGCACACCGCGAACTCATCGACGCGCTGCTGTGGCAGATCGACGCTGCCAACGCCGAGTCGGTGCTTCTGGGGAAAGACCTCTTCGATCCCCGGGGTACCCTCCCCCGAGAGGAGTTCGACACGCGACTCAATTTGCCACCCTTCCTCGACGAGGTGTTCCGCAGTGCCGATACCGCGGGACAGCCCCAGGTAACGGTGCAGTTGATCTGGGAGTCCTACTACAACGCCCTCATTGAGCTGGGTGACAAACACTCGTGCAGGTTCATGCGCAGTTTTGTGCAGTTCGAGACGGGCCTTCGTAATGCCATTGCAAAAAAACGAGCCGAGGTTCTTTCCCTCGATGCTGATGCGGCACAGGTGCTTGGCGGAGCTGACGCCATGTTCTACGCCCAGCTGGTCCTTCGGGCCCAGGAAGCCGAGGATCCCCAGGCTCGCGAAATGATTTTAGACAGGGAGCGTCTTGCTCTCTTTCAGGAACTGGAAGGGATTGACCCCTTCGCCATCGACGCACTTCTCGCGTATCTGGCCTCCGCGCTGGTACTCGATTCATGGCGCGTGGAGAAGGATGTTGACCCCGAAACGATGTTGGAGGTGTTCGCTTGATCGATTCGTCTTCCACGACAGGACATGTGGTTGGCATCAACGGTAACATGGTTATCGTCGAGATTGACCAGGGCAGTGTTGTCCAGAACGAGGTCGCCTTCGTTCTGGTCGAAGGGATGAAGCTCAAATCAGAGGTCATCAAAATCCTTGGGAAGCGTTGCTATATGCAGGTTTTCGAAGATACAACCGGGATCTCTGTGGGCAACGGCGTGGAGTTCACGGGCGAGATGCTTGCGGTCGCCCTGGGTCCCGGATTGCTGGGCCAGATTTATGATGGCCTCCAGAACCCGTTGGGGCTTCTGGAGAACAAGCAGGGCTTTTTCCTCCAGCGCGGGCAATATAAAGACGCCCTCAACGCTGAGAAAACATGGCACTTCAAGCCGCTGGTTAAAGTGGGGGACAAACTCCGCGGTGGCCAGTGGGTGGGAGAGGTCAAGGAAAACTTTCTCGAACACAAGATCCTGACTCCCATCGGGAG
>JAHJLU010000770.1 GCA_018821745.1 Myxococcota bacterium
GCATACCCCATCAGCCACGAGATCCTCCGGCTCAGCGCCGCCTCCCCCATTCTCATGGGAGAACTCGGGATCACACACTGGGGCACCGGCGCTCTGTATGACCTGATGCACGTAAGGCGGATGATGCCCACCAGGAACTTCCGGGAGACCTGGTTCGAGCACGCCCCGAAAATGAACGCCTACTTCTACACGAAAGCTTTCGCTCCGAAGAAGGGAGGCTGCAGAGGGTGCCACATCCAGTGCAAACGACTGGCCATGGACAAACACATCCCTGAATTCGAGTCCATGTCCCACTTCTCCGCGCTCATTGACAACGATGATCTCCAGACAGCCATGGACGCCAATCACCTGTGCAACATGTACGGCATGGACACCATCAGCATGGGGGGCACCCTGGCCTGCTGGCTGGAGATCAGCGGGGAAGAGACCACCCGGGAGAAAATCCTCACCCACATCCGCGACACGGCCCTGGGTCAGAATCTCGGGAAGGAGCTGGGCGGGGGTTCTGCGCGCTACGCTGCAAGAATGGGCCACCCGGAGCTGGCCATGGCGGTCAAGGGGCAGGAGCTTCCCGCCTATGATCCCCGTGGCGCCTACGGCATGGCCCTGGCATACGCCACCTCAACACGCGGAGGGTGCCACCTGAGGGCATACCCCATCAGCCACGAGATCCTCCGAAAGCCCGTGGCCACGGATCGATTCTCCTTCTCCTCAAAGGCACGAATTATCAAGCTCGCCGAAGACCTCAACGGTGTCATCGACTCCCTCACCGCCTGCAAATTTCTCTTCCTGGCCACTTCGCTGGAGGAATTCGCCCAGGTCTTCCACGGGGTCACCGGGGTCTCCATGGGCGCCCACGACCTCATGAAGGCGGGGGAACGCATCCTGTACAATGAACGAATGATGAATTGCAGCAACGGGTTTGAGGCCCGGGACGATGATCTGCCACCACGGTTCTTCCTCGAGGAGGGCTCTACGGGTAATTCCATCACCGTGCTCCCCCTGGATCGCCAGGAATTTCTTGACACGCGGTCACGCTACTACCATATCCGGGGCCTTGATCCACAGGGCAGGCCCATGGAGTCAAAGGCAAAGGAGCTGATGCTGCCATGGAACGGTTAATGGACAAGTACGAGAAAAAACTCATCAGAGCCGGGTTATGCAGGCCCGAAGGGATCGTCTTCGCCGGGATGGATGATGAACTGATCTTTAACCGCTCGAACCCCCATGAGAAGATCCTCTCACCCCTCTTTGACGCCCTGAGCATAAACTCCCTGCTCTTTGCCAGACCCCTCGAGCCCTATTTTTCCATCATGAACTATCTCGCCGCCACGGCACAGGGAAGCATCCGGCCCACGGACACCGAGACACGCACATTTCTCCATGAGCTCCCCACCCTGAGGGAGTTCTCGGCCTCCTCGCTGATCGGGGCGCTCAAACATCGGAAAACCGTGATTATCGAGGGAGAAGGAGTAGTGACCTTTGGAAGCGTCTCTCCGGAGCAGGCCTTCGTATTTTTCTCCTCTGTGTGTTTCGCCACCTTCGTCAAATTCTTCTCCGATTACCTGACCCACCGGCAACGCAAGAGGGTCACCCCCTTCGAAGAGGAGACCTTTCAGCGTGCCGTGGCAGCCCTGGGAAGCCCCCATGGCTCCTGTGGATTCATGGCCAGGGGCCCCTTTGCCAGTGAGCCCGCCATTATCGAGGCCATGTGTCAGGCGGGGAGAGAGACCGTGGATCTTTCTCTGGTGGATTCCTATTTCGGCAACATCTCCTTTAGGCACCACGACACAATTTACATCAGCCAGACCGGCTCCTCCCTGGACGAACTGGAAGGCCTCATCGACCCCGTCCCACTTGACAACTCCTCCTGCGCGGGAGTTACCGCCTCCAGTGAGCTCTCCGCCCACAAGGAAGTGTACCTGGGGGGGACCGCAACCACCATCCTCCACGGCCACCCCCGGTTCAGCGTCATCATGTCCATGGACTGTCCCGACCATGACACCTGCGAGAACAGGAAAAACTGTCACACGCGATGCTCGAAAAAGCGCTTCACACAAGGTGTTCCCATTGTACCCGGCGAGGTGGGGACCGGCCCCTTCGGGCTCTCAAAGACCCTGCCCCCCACCCTTCTTGCCCACGGCAGCGCCATTGTATATGGCCACGGCGTCTTCACCATCGGCAGGACGGACTTCAACGAGCCCCTGACCAATCTGCTCACCATTGAAAACACCATGCGAGAAGCCTATTTCAACGCGCTCTAGCGCCCTCACTGATTCGCGGATCAGCCCAGCCGGAACCAGGCGATGAGAGCCACCGCCTGCAGCACAACGATGAGCCAGAACCAGAAGAGAAAGGAGCCTTTTTGCCGCTTGTGCCGAAAGAGGTGCTGCCCGGCCAGAGCCCCCGGGGATCCGCCCAGAAGGGCCAGGACATGCAGGACACGCTCGGGGACACGTGATCGTTTCGTCCCCGCAAGCATCTTGTCCAGCCCGTACACCGCCAGGGTGATCAGATTTACCCCCAACAGCCAGGAGAAGGCGAGTCGCAACCCCAGGGCAAGAAACAATCCCGTAGCCAGAACTGCCAGTATCCCCGATATTCCCCCGTAAAAAACGTAGGGAGAATGGTGTCCGCGCTGTCTGCGTGATGACGCGGTCATTTTGCTCCCTGCCGGAGCGGTGATTGGTATGATGGCCCCATATTCCGCGCTGTCATGGTCTACGGTGTCTCTTCGCTGTCAAGGAGCACGGGATCCCGGGGCGTGAGAAATTTTTTGCAGTAAATGAGCACGGCCACGCCCACAACGGTAAAAACCGCCCCGGAGATGGAGAGAATTCTGGCATTGGAGTTATAGCGCTGGGCCAGCTCATAGTCGTCTCTCACGTCGACCCACCATGTATCACGGGGGGCACTCTCCACACGATCCGAAGGACCCAGGGCGTTGAGGCCGTAATACCCTCCGGCGATGAGGGCGACTCCCCCCACGGCGAGGGCGGTGATCCCGATAATGGACAGCACCTGCCTGCGGTAGGTAAATTTTTTGCGGGCCGCGGCATACTCCAGCTTTTTTTTGAGAATCAGCGCCTTCTTCTTCTCCCGCGCCTCAAGAAGCAGGCGGTTTTTACGGGTCCGCTCCCTGTGCGTAATGCTCCTGACAACACGGCTGATCCGATCACCCCCCGCGAGAAGGACCGAGAAGGATTGCTCCACATACCCCGACTTGATGACCGTAACGCGAACGGAACCAGGCATGAGCCACAAGGGTTTCATGGGGGTTACGGCCACGGGCAGACCACCGATTCTGATGGTGAACCCTTTATCCA
>JAHJLU010000771.1 GCA_018821745.1 Myxococcota bacterium
AAGAATCACTCTATGCCCGCATCGTTATGGCCGCCGATGCGCTGTCCGGCGCCCGTCCCGGCGCCCGTCGCGAGCTTGTGGAGACCTATTTTGACCGCATCCGGCAACTGGAGAGGGTCGCCATGGGGTTCAAGGGGGTCCGGGAGGTCCATGCGGTCCAGGCTGGCCGGGAGCTCCGTGTGATCGTTGATAATCACACCGTCAATGATTCCGAGACCCAGGCCATCGCTGACGGGATTGCAGAGCGCATCAGCAACGAGGTGGTGTTCCCCGGGAGGATCAAGGTAACCGTCATCAGACGATTTAACATCGTGGAGTATGCCCGATGAGTGTGAAGATTTCCGGTCCGGTGCGCATGGGTTTTCCCCGCCGCGGGGGTTTCTATTTTCTCTGTCTGTCATTGCTCTATGGCGTGATTGTGCTTTTGCGGGCTGTGGCCCAGCTCCTCGGATACCGTCAGCAGGGTGAGCTCTCCAAAGAAAATGAGCATCTGGTGCTGGAGCAGACCACCATGTTTCTGGGGGTTCCCCTGACGCGACTCACCAGGGTGTTCCAGAGCCAGTCCATCTGCGCTGTCTCCCACGGGACGGATCAAGACCCCGGTCTGTTGCTGGTGGGTATCGCCTTCCTTTTCTATGCCTCCCTGTGGGGAGTGTATCTCATGATCACCGGCTTCCAGGTGGCTGAACCCTCCCGTATTTTCTGGGGTATGGGATCCATTGTGGTGGGTCTGATCATCGACGCGCTGTTGTTCTCCCTCCACTATTATCTCCACCGTCGAAGGGGTGCGGGCATCACCCTGACCTTCGCAGGTGGTCAGGAACTCACCGTATTTACCGGCTCGAAGCAGCCCCCCGCTGAGGTTGTTCAGGAACTCGCCAGCGTCATCAAGTAGTTTCTTTGGGCGGTTCGTTGGGCCATTTCCGCAGTTTCACTTCCAGGATGGCCCGATCACTCATCTTCAACACTTCCAGGTCAACGCCATATTTCTCCAGGGAGATTGTGTCGCCAACGGCGGGGAGGCGTCTCAGCGAGGCAAGGATAAGGCCCGCGATCGTATCGAAGTCTTCATCTTCACTGAGCTCCATCTCCAGGTCTTCGTTGATCTGGGAAATGGGGACGCGACCGCTCAGGAGATAGGTGAGGCGATCGATCTCGCGGATAATCTCCTCGGGCTTATCGAACTCATCTTCAATCTCACCGACGATCTCTTCCAGGACGTCTTCGATGGTGGCGATCCCCACGGCTCCTCCATACTCGTTCACCACCACTGACATGCCCTTTCGGGCTTGCTGGAGGTCAACCATGAGCCGAAATGCCTTCTGTTTTTCCGGTACAAAAATGGGAGGCTGCATCAGGCGGGCCACGGGGAGATTGCTCCCCAGGGCCGTGAGCAGATCAAAGCCATGGACGATGCCCACAATCGCGTCGACCCGTTCGTGATAGATGGGAATTCTGCTGAACCCGTGCTGGTCGATGATTGCCACCAGATCCTCAAGGGAGCTGTCATCCGGAGCTGACACCACCTCGCTGAGGGGAATCATCACCTCCTCGGCAGTGGTGTCACGGAGATCAAGAATATTTCCAACCATCTCCCGCTCTCCTTCCTTAATGGAGTTCATGTTGATCTCCGGGATCTCTTCCTCAGTCTCTTTCTCCTTCTCTTCCTCCTCTTCAATGAGGAACTTGAGATCCTCGCGGGAGATGGCCATGGCCTTGTTGCGGTGAAACCCCAGCAGTTGACCCGCACCTTTGGTGAAAATCTTCATGAGGAGCACCAGCGGGAAGAAGGGAATCCTTGCATAGTAAATGACAAAGGCGATTTTGGGTGCCAGGGAGTCAGCGTGCTGCTGGAAGAGGGACTTTGGGATGATCTCGCCGAAGAGCAAAATCGCGGGGGTCAGCGTCAACAGCGCATAGAGTTCTCCCCGGGGACCGAACTCCTGGAGGAAATAAAAGGTGACCACGACCGTGTTGGTGACCACTGCAATGTTGGTCCCTATGAGCGTGACCGAGAGCATGGTGCTGGAGTTCTCCAGCAGCTTAAGGGCCAAAACAGAGCCCAGGTGACCGTTCTTGGCACCTCGCTCCAGGGACAGCTTGTGAGCGCTCACGAGGGCTATCTCCGAACCGGAGAAGAGGCCCTCCAGCAGGATGGTGACGCAGAAGATAACAAGCACGAGGGTGAGGCTCATGGTTTCACCCCCTGGGTACCAATAGTCACGCCCTTCTCGTCATGGATCTCCCCCACAAGCTCCTCAAGAAGATCCTCCAGGGTGACAATCCCCGCCACCTTGCCACTCTCGTTGAGGACAAAGGCCATGTGAATACGACGGTTCTGGAACTCTGTAAGGAGACGAAGGCATTTCGTGTTCTGGGAGACGTAGAAGGGGTGCCGGATCAACTCATGGAGTGTTTTTTTCTCCCGCTTGAGCATATCCTTCACGTGCAGGACGCCCTGCAGCTCCCCAGTACGCTCGCGGAAAACCGGGACCCTGGAATAGGCGCCCTTGCGGACGATCTCAAGGATATCGCGATCCTGCATGTTTATTTCCAGGGTGACCATTTTCTCCCGGGGGGTCATGATGTGCTTTACCAGGGTGTCACCGAACCGGAAAACGTTCTTGATGAGATCATTCTCCTGATCATTGATTCTTCCCTGGATGGAGCCTTTCTCCACCAGCATCAGGAAGTCATCTTCCTCCATGGTGTTGGTATTGGACTGATCCGGCAGCCCGAAGAGACGGATAAAAGCCCAGGAGATGGCACTCAGAACTATTCTGATGGGGGTTATGAGCCAGGAGAAGAGTCTCAGGGGAGAAGCCGCACGCCGTGACCACCCGTAGGAGTTGAAGAAAGCGATGGTTTTCGGCGTGATTTCTCCGACAATAAGGATAATGGGGACCACAATGCCAATGGACAGCAGCGTCCGCTCCAGGCTGTTCATGGAGGAGAAGTAGTGTGAGGCCAGGGTGGCGCTCACAGTGGAGGTGGAGATATTGACCAGCTCGTTTCCCACCAGCAGCGTGATAATGAGCCGCCTGGGATGGGAAAGCAGCCAGATCATGTGACGGAGGGAGCGTTCCTTGGACGTCGCAGCTTTCTTCTTCAGGAGGGGATCCAGGGAAAAGAGAGCGACCTCAGACCCTGAAAAGAAGGCTGACAACAGGAGCAATGCTGCGATAAGAATAAATCGAAAAAGTATTTCCGGTTCCAAGAACCAATGCCTCCGTGAGAACGATGCCGCTCCGGGGAGCGGAGGGTTCGTCAGTGCGGTTGTATCACACCTTGTGATAGACCTTGGAGAAAAAATGTCAGTTAATCTAATTATATGATATATGGCTCAATATTCCACAAGAAGAGACCAGAAAAATCAATGCTCCTGTTCGCAGGGTAAAATAAAATAAAAAAAAACGTTTTTGTGTTGACACATGTTTTGAATTAGCATAATAAGGCTCTCGCTGCTGCTGACTTGTTCAATAGCGGTGGGCGAAGCAACTTGACTGTGACTTTCACTGTGGCTGTCGCATTCGTCCTTCGGGCGGGTAGCTCAGTTGGAAGAGCAATTGGTTTACACCCAATAGGTCACAGGTTCGAGCCCTGTTCCGCCCACGACCCAATGTGGGTTACATTGGGGTGGTAGTTAAGTCGGTTATAACTCCGGCCTGTCACGCCGGAGGCCGCGGGTTCGAGTCCCGTCCACCCCGCTCATTACATATTAGACAGCCAAGGGAGTTCGCATGGTAGAGTCTGTTCATCTGGTTAAAGGTGCAATTGATGCTCTTTTGGACCGCAACTGTCAGGACGCCGCTGTTTACAAAGTGGGTTCATTCGTCGGGTACACTGATTACATCGTTGTCGCAACGGGGCGCTCTTCAAGGCAGATTAAATCCCTCGCCGATGAAGTGGAGAGCCGCGTGCGATCCCTCGGAGGGAAAATCATCGGCGTCGAGGGCAGGGAAGCGGGTGACTGGGTCCTCGTGGACTGTGGCGGTGTCGTAATCCATCTGTTCCAGGAATCTTCCCGTGACTATTACAAGATTGATGAGCTCTGGTCCTCCTACAAGGTTGCCCCCGAAGCATTGAAATGAAATTGTCTCTTTACGCTGTGGGCAAATCCAAAAAAGATGCCTACGGTGAAATCTCCGCCGAATACGAAAAACGAATCAGGGCCAAAATTACCTTCGAGTCGAAGATCTTTGCAACGGAAGAGGCTCTGCTCAAGGCGCTCTCTCCAGCCACCGACGTGGTGCTCCTCGATGAAGGCGGCATTTCCATGGGGACATCCCGGGAGTTCGCCTCCTTCCTGGAGAAAAAGATGATCTATGGAGGGAGGGATGTCTCCTTCATCATCGGAGGCGCCTACGGCCTCACGGCCGAGCTCCGCAGTCGGGGAAACCAGACAATCTCCCTGTCGTCACTCACTTTCCCCCATCGTCTCGCGCGCCTGATCCTGGTGGAACAGCTATATCGTGCCATGACTATCATCCACAAGGAACCTTACCACCACTGAGTACAGGGACTATCCGACTCCTCAATCCCTGCCCTCTGTCTGCGCAGGGGAGGTCAGAAAAGGGATGTCGCCGCCCAAAAAAATGGTATACAGAGGGTATGCGTTTTCCCTCCCACTCTCTCTTTTATTTATTTGTTTCTCTTTTTATCCTCGGGGCTGTTCCCTCCTGCGACGATGATGAACTGCCCCCGGGGTACTGCGGAAACGGGATACTCAACAAGGGCGAAGAGTGTGATGAGGGAATCTCCAACTCCAATCTTTCTCCCGATGCCTGCCGGGAGGACTGTACGAGGCCCTTCTGCGGAGACGGCATCAAAGACTCCGGTGAGGCATGTGATGGCTTTCAGTTGGACCAGCAGACCTGTTCGCTCCAAGGGTTCGACAGGGGTGTCCTCTCCTGTACCGATGCCTGCACCTTCAATACAACACAGTGTTCCCTGTGCGGCAACAGCCGGGCCGAGGCCTCCGAAGATTGTGACTTCAGTGATCTCGGCGGCATGACCTGTCAGACCCTCGGCTTCACGGGCGGCTCCCTTGGGTGTCTCGGTGACTGCTCCTTCGACCAGTCATCCTGCGCCGGCGGGTGCGGGAACTCCGTGGTGGAGCTTTCAGAGGAGTGTGACGGCGATTCCCTGGAGACCACCTGTGAGGATCACGGTTTCACAGGTGGCGTCCTGAGCTGCTCTGATTCGTGTCTCCTTGACTTCTCCGATTGTATCGGCGGGTGTGGCAACGGTATCATCGAAGAAGGTGAATCCTGTGACGACGGGAACAATATCCCCGGTGACGGCTGTTACAACTGCAGGGCCCCCTCGGGGACCTATACCCTCATCTGGGAGACCACCTTCCCCTATACTCCCTCAGCCATGGATGTTGGTGATTTCGACGGCGACGGTGCCGGCGATATCCTCATTGGAACCATCTCCGAAGATCTCTCGGGGGGGACCATGGCCCTCTTCCTCTCCACGGAAAACTATCAGGATCAGCATAACCTCGCGTCGGGTCCCATGGTCAATGTGCTGGGAGCCCGTGTTGATCCCCAGGCCCCCGAGAGCCTCCTGGGAGTCTCTCTCACCAGCGACGGGACCGCCAGTTACCACTATTTTTCCGACTATCTCGGCGCGGGGAATGTTGTGAGCTATCCCGATCGGCCCAGGGCCATTATCGCCGCCGATGTGGACGGAATCCCCGGAGAAGAGGTGGTCTTCACGGGCTGGCCTTCCCAGACCCTGGTTCAGTTCTCCTTTGCCATGGGGGGTTTTTATTCGCTCCTTGGAATCGGGGGAGATCCCGGCGATCTTATCACCATGGATTTCAACAACAATGGTGTCATCGATTTCATGACCGTTCGCTCGGCGTCGCAGTTGGTTGCCATGCTCCTGGGGCTTGGGGATATGACTTTTACCTACCACAGCGCCCGGTACGTGGGAGGCAGGCCTTCAAATCTGGCCAGCGCGGATCTCAACCTGGACGGCTATGAAGATCTCCTGGTCACCGATACCACAAACCCTTACCTCTACCTGCTCAAGGGTGGTTCCGGCGGTCTCTCAGGGGCCTATTTTCTGGAACTCACCAATAACCCTCACCGGATCGCCATCGCAAATCTGAACCACGACGCCGTCCCGGATCTGGTATTGAGTTTCCCCGATTCGGGGGAAGTGGTTGTTTATGAGGCGACCGGGGATTTTACCTATTCCGAAGCCTTTTCCATGAACGGGTGTCACATCCCCATCGCCCTTAGGGTTGCGGATATGAACGGTGATGGACTCAATGACCTGGTTGTGGCCTGCACCCAGGAGAAAAAAGTCGTTGTTTTACTGGCCGATCCCATGTAGATCTCGCTTCGGTGAAGGTTCACACCCGTGCCCCGGGTGAGCGCCCGGAACCCATTTAACCTCAATGCGTTATATCAATCTTATCCCTCTATTATTCCTTTTCGGTTCCTGTGGTGAATCGACGCTGAAACAGGCCCTTCTTGAACCTGATCTGTCGCTGGACAGCAGCACGGTGAAGAAGGTTGTTTCGGGGGATGTGGTTGTTTCCGCCCTGCCCTCGGAGAAGCATCTCATCAGCAAGAGGGTTTTTAATCAGACACCGGTACCCCTGGTGTGGCCTTATGATGATGTCGAGATAACTTCTCCCTATGGGTTTCGTCTCCATCCTGTGCTGAAAACCGTAAAATATCATCGGGGTCTGGATTTTCACAAGGGGCTGGGCACCGAGGTGTACGCCATTGGCGAAGGGAAAGTGATCACCTGTAAATTCCACGCGGCCTTCGGGAATATGGTGGAGATTGATCACGGCAACGGACTCATCAGCCAGTATGCCCACCTGTCGGAGATTTTGCTCATGGTGGGGGATTTGGTTCTGCCGGGGACGCTCGTGGGTCTCACGGGGTCAACAGGGCGCAGCACCGGCTCCCATCTTCATCTCGGGATAATCGCCGGAGGACACAGCGTGGACCCTTTTTATTTCCTCTCCCGCTCCTGGAGCAAAAAAGAGCTGCAGCGGGACCGGATCCCCTGGGTTTTCAGCTGGAAGAAGAAATAGCGCTCCACTTTTACCCCCCGATCTCCGACAAAAGTGAAGGAGTGGTAAATACCTCTTGATGAAAAGATAAATATTTGGTATTGCGCCAATCGTAAATGGTTACTTTAGAAAAAGTGAGCATGAACGTGTTCACTTTTTTTTTGCCTGAAAAACTATGACTTCAAATCCGGCCTACGACACAATTTCCCAAATCATCAAAGAAGTTGTGGAGAGTAGTGGATATGAGCTCTGGGGCACCGAATGGACCTCAGAGCACGGAAGCCGGATATTGCGAGTTTATGTCGAAGGTGAGAGCGGCGTGACCATTGACGCCTGTGCTTCAGTGAGCAGGCTTTTAGGCCCTCGTCTCGATGTTGAAGATGCCATCGTTGGCGCCTATCGACTTGAGGTCTCCTCCCCCGGCCTTGAACGGCCTCTGTTTACCATGGAACAGTTCAGTCAGTTTGTGGGGAGCAAGGTCAAGGTGCGCCTTGACAAGCCGCTTGAGAAGGGAATCAAGAAATTGACCGGTGTCTTGTCGATTTCTGAAACGGGTGAACTGATTATTACCAATGAAGTTGGTCCAGTCAGTTTCCCCTTCGAATACGTGAAGAAGGCCAACCTGGTCTACGAATTTTAATGGAGTGATAGTGAATATCCTCTTTTGATTGGAGGTTGCTCAATGCAACTAAACCTGGACAAGATCCTCGAGCAGGTGAGCAGAGATAAAAACATAGAGAAGGAAATCCTTGTTGATACCCTTGAACAGGCCATGTTATCGGCTGCTCGAAGGGTTTTCGGCAATGAGAGAGTCATGGAAACCCGTTACAATGAAGAAACGGGAACCGTTGATCTCTTTCTGATCCTTGTCGTCGTGGAAGAAGGGGCCGTGCCTGGAGTCAGTTGCTCCATAGAAGAAGCAAACGCCCATGATCTCGAAGCGGAAATAGGAGACGAAATCCTCTTCCAGATCTTCTACCACCCCGATGATGAGGCCAAGGCCAACGAACAGGACAAAATCTATGGGGACCTGCTCAACCTGAAGATGTACCGGCGGACCTTCGGGCGCATAGCCGCCCAGACCGCTAAACAGGTTATCATCAAGCGGGTTCGTCAGGCCGAACGTGAGACCATCTACCGCGAGTTCAAGGACCGCGTGGGTGATGTCATCAACGGAATCGTGCGGCGCTTTGAGCGGGGAAATATCATTGTCGACATCGGCAAGACCGAAGCGGTGCTTCCCCAAAAAGAGCAGGTGGCCAGCGAATCTTACCGCCCCGGAGATCGGATTATCGCCTACGTCAAAGAGGTGAACAGCGACTCCCGCGGACCCCAGATTATCTTCTCCCGCCGGGAAGAGGGTCTGGTCCGGAAGATCTTTGAGCAGGAAGTTCCTGAAATATACCAGGGGCTTGTTGTTATTGAAGCCATCTCTCGCGAGCCCGGCTCACGGACGAAAATAGCGGTCTCTTCCAGGGATCGCGATGTGGATCCCGTGGGCGCCTGTGTAGGTCTCAAGGGAGGCAGGGTTCAGAATATCAAGAACCAGCTCAAGGGTGAAAAGATCGACATCGTCCCCTTCGACACCGATCCTGCCCGCTTTGTCTGCAACGCAATCGCCCCCTCCCAGGTCTCGAGGGTTATTGTGGACGCTGCTTCTCACACCATGGAACTGATTATCCCCGACGAGCAGCTCTCACTGGCCATCGGCAAGCGCGGGCAGAACGTGCGCCTCGCCAGCCAGTTGACCGGATGGAAGATCGACATCTACTCCGAGTCCAAGGTTCTTGAGCTGGAGGACAAGGTCAAGGATTCCATCGCATCCATCGAGGGTGTGAGCGAAGATCTGGCCGAGACCATGTTCAAACTCGGCTGGCGGTCCATCGAGGATATCGCCCAGGCGGATCCGGAAGAGCTCTCAAAAATTCCGGGCCTTGGCGGCGTGGACGGCGCTATCCGCATCTCCACCGGCGCCCGGGTTGTGCTCGAGCAGCAGGATCTCGGCGGAGATATGATGAGCGAAGACGAGAAACTCCAGGAGGTCCACGGGATCGACGACGAGGTTCTCTTCGCCCTGAAATCAGCGGGAATAAACTCTGTGGAGAAACTCTATGAGTCGACCCCCGAGTACATCGCCGAAGCCACGGAGATTGACATTGAACATTGCAAGATCATCCACTACTGGGCTGGAGTGAACCTCGGCTATGGTGAGGATGAGGGCGAAGAAGAATTCGGCATGCTCGAAGAGGATGACGAAGACGGTATCTAACCGTCGATAACCATGGCAGGACGGTTCCCTCATAAAGGTTTGCGGTCCTGTGCCGGGTGCAGAACCCGGAAGACGAAAGATAAACTGCTCTTTTTGCTTAAATCAGAGCAGCGACTCGCTGTGTATGTTTCACGGCCGGTCGGAGCCTTCGGGCGGGGCACCTATTGCTGCCTTGACGCCGGATGCCTCGAGCGGGTGCTGAAAAAACTGTGTAATGCTGATTCCGTTGAGGAAATTATCACCTCATCCATGGAATTCATGACACAGCGAGTTCATTTTATTGGGCTCACAAAGGGCCCAGGGTATGAGCCGATTGTGGACAAATTAGGACGTGCAACGCGAATGATGGAAGTTGTGCTCATGGCCCATAGGAAGCGGAGAAGTCGATGAGTAAAGATGTTCGAGTACTCAGTATTGCCAAGGATATCAAGCTGGACGTTGATGATGTCATCGACCGTATGCGCGAGATGGGCATTGAAGTAAATACGAAGTACAGTTCTGTCACCAGTGAACAGGCTGACAGATTCAAAGAAGAGATGGAACGCCTTGAGCGGCAGAGAATTCGGGAGACCCGTATGGATGGAGGGGCTCTTGTCCGCAAGAAGGTTGAAAAACCAGGCGGGGTTGCCACACGAAAGCGTGTCATACCACCTGCTCCCAAAGCGAAGGAGCCCGTTGTCGCGAAACCGGCAGTGAAAAAGAGTGCTCCGAAGAAGACCATCGTGAAGACCGAAGAAGAAACTGCTCCTTTGGTCCCCGAGGTCGCTGAAGCGCCGGCTGTGGTTATCCCTTCCAAACGTGTCTCCACAAGATCCGTCAAGAAGCTGGCGGTTGTTGAATCCCCCAAAATCGAGACGGCACCGGAACCCACTGCGCCTGATATGCCCAAAACCCCCGAGGTTGAAGTCATAGAGCCTGTTCAAGAGCCAACTCCGCTCGAAGTGCAGGTAGCTCAGGAACCTGTGGAAGCAGCGCAGCCGGTGACAGAAGCTCCGGTTGAGCCGGTGGTCGCCACTGCCCCTGCTACCCCGCCCCCGACGCAGAGTCCCGTAGTTGCTCCCGTCACCGAGGCCCCGGTAACAGAAGAGAAGCCCGGTCTTCATATTGTTGAGACTCCCCAGGCGCAGAGTGCCGCGGGTGAATCCGAGACAGCTCAGGAGAAACCAAAGGCTGCCCCCCTCAAGAAGGCCAGGGTGCCTCATCATTCCACACTGCCCGGAAAACCCGAAGCGTCAGCTTCACCGGGGTCCAGTCTGACCGGTGGTAAAGCCATCCACAAGGGTGGCAGAAAAGTTGAATATTCCGGCCCCCAACTGGGACCAACCGGCAGGTTCATTGTTCTGCCCAAATCCGCCAAGGCGATTGCAGCTGCCAAAGCCAGCGCCGCCGCCGA
>JAHJLU010000772.1 GCA_018821745.1 Myxococcota bacterium
CACCCCCCCCGTAAATCCCTGGCCCAGCGTCTCACAGGTCTGATTGTCCAGAGCGGTGCCATCACAGGTCTCACCCACCTCAACTACCCCGTTTCCGCACACAAAGGTCTTGTTGTTATTATTATTGCCGCTGTCATCGTCACACGCCGCAATAAAACAAACCAGTGGGAGCAAGAGTGCCATGATTGTTTTCATGAGAACCATCCTTTTTGCTAAAATATCATAAATTACATGATCGTTAAGCAACACCTGCAGACTGTAAAACAGACAATCCCATAAACATTACCACCTGTATAATATTGTTCAAGCTGATGGATTCGAGACCCCACACCGTGACCAGTCTGTTTTTCCATTGCCCATGGTGCCCTGGAGGAAGAGCCCGCCCATGGCAGGAGAGGTCTGAATGAGCATAATCTCTTTGGGAGGCACCATAACAAATAGGCAAAAATTGAATGGAGTGGATGTGAAGAATGGCTGGGAGTTTCTGATGGCGATGGGTGCACGGTGAAAACAGCAAAAAGAGAAAGTGGTTTTCCCAGTGCATAACAAAGGGTTCTGCATCTGTTCGGTACGGGCATTGACAGAACCGGCCAAATCCCACACTTTTAATAAAACAGAATGCTTATTCGGCTAATGAGGAAATTGAGGCGTGATGTCCCCTGATAATGACACTCCCACCACGGCTGGGATACCCGGTCCCATGGACCCGGAGGACAGCCATCAACTCCGTGAACAGCAGCAGGCCCTGCTCCATGCGGCCTTCGAGGGTTCCATCATCGGGAAGTGCCTCACCTCGCCCCAGGGGATCCTCATCCGCGTGAATCAGGCCTTTTGTGATATGCTCCATTACACTCGCAATGAGCTGGAGGGGGAGAGCTTCCTCCGTTTCACCCACCCCGACGATCAGGCACTCTCCCAGGAGTTAATCCAGGGGCTGATCCGGGGCGAGCGGGACTCCGCCAGCTTCGAGAAACGGTACATTTCCAAAAACGGCGGTGTCATCAATGCATCCGTGGGGACGCTGCTCATCCGGGATGATCAAGGATCACCCTGCCTCTTCGCTACCGATGTGATGAACATCACAAAGCGATACAGGGTGGAGCAAGAGCTTCGGGAGACCTCGGAGAAGCTTCGGGTTTCCATGGACGAGGCTCCTGTCGGAATCGCTGTGGTCAGCCTCCAGCGACGTTTTATGCACTGCAATCGCACCTTCTGCGAGTTCACCGGGTACTCCGAAGAGGAGCTCAGGGAGCTGACCATAGCTGATATCACCTATGAGCCGGATCTGGAGATTGGCGATCAGGATATCATCGCCATCGTCAAAGGAGAGAAGAAACAGGCCCATCTTGAGAAACGATATGTTCGCAAGGATGGGGCCGTTGTGTGGGGGGAAGTGAGCATTAACCTTATACGAACCCCCGACGGGGAGCCCCTCTATTTCCTGCCAACTATTCAGGATATCACCGAGCGCAAGCAAACCGAAGCGATCCTCCAGGCGCAGTTTGTCACCTCTCCCGACATCATCCTCATCGTAAACCGGGATATGCGGATTGAGAGGATTAACAAAGGCCTCGTGACAGGCTTGCCCCCCTCTGCCCTGAAGGGAATGGATGCCATCAAGATCCTGCCCGCCGAAACCCGGGAGAGCATGAGACAGGTGCTGGAGCGATGCTTTGAGTCCGGCGAACCCCAGCAGGTGACACATCACATCGGGAATGGGATCTGGGTTCGGGCCCGTGTCGTGATGCTCTCCCAAAATGGGGATACAGCGCGGGTCATGATTATCGCCACGGACATCACAGAGCAGAGAAAGACCGATGAGGAACGCCTGAGGCTTCAGAACCAGCTCAATCAGGTTCATCGCCTCGAGTCCATTGGACGCCTGGCGGGGGGCGTGGCCCACGACTTTAACAACATGATTGGGGCCATTATCGGCAACGTCGAGCTGGCCATGACAGACAGCGAGTTGCTCCCGGCAGCCGTAGTGGAGCACCTCCAGGTGGCGAAGGATGCCGCGCTGCGTTCCGCCGATCTGACCCGTCAACTCATCGCTTTTGCCAGTAAACAGCCCATCGCACCCCGGGTGCTGGATTTCAACAGGACGGTTCAGTCCCTCCTCAAGATGCTCAGAAGGCTCATCGGAGAGAACATTACCCTCAACTTCAATCCCTGCCATGACAAGGTGTGTGCCAGCATTGACCCGTCCCAGCTGGATCAGATCCTGATCAACCTCTGTGTGAACGCCCGTGACGCAATCCGCGGGGCAGGTGAGGTGAACCTGGAGACCTCTCTGCAAAAGGTGAGTGAATCCACTGCCGCCGCCCTTGGTCTTTTCGGAGCCGGGGAGTACATCGCGCTGCGGGTGACGGACACTGGCGAGGGAATGGACAGTGAGACCCTCTCGCGGATCTTCGAGCCCTTTTTTACCACCAAAGAGGCGGGGAAGGGGACGGGGCTTGGACTCGCAACAGTATACGGCTCCGTCAAACAGAACGGCGGGATCATCACCGTGGCCAGCGAGTTGGGAAGGGGGACGACCTTCACCCTCTACCTGCCGCGAATCGACTGTGCGCGTGCCGATGTGAGCAGCACACAGCACGCCG
>JAHJLU010000773.1 GCA_018821745.1 Myxococcota bacterium
CCTGATGATTATTTATTGCGGGGAATGGAAGTGTTGGCCGGTGTTACTTGAGGATGGCCAGGGCGGCCTCGTAGTCGGGCTCGTCAGCTATCTCGGTGACCTGCTGGGCATAGAGGACCGTGTTGTCAGCGTCCAGTACCATGACCACTCGGGAGGCGAGGCCCATGAGGGGGCCGTCGGCGATGAGCAGACTGTAGTCCAGCTCGAAGGTGGAGCGGAAGGTGGAGAGGGTGACGGCGTTCTCGATGCCTTCGGCGCCGCAGAAGCGCTGCTGGGCAAATGGGAGATCCCGGGATATGTTGATCACAACTGTGTTGTCGAGGCCAGCGGCTTTCTCGTTGAAGCTGCGAACGGACATGGCGCAGGTGGGAGTATCGAGGCTGGGGAAAATATTGAGGACTTTTCTTTTGTTTGTGAAGGAATCCAGGGTGACGACCTCCAGGTTTTTGGAGTGTACCAGCTCAAACCCTGGGGCTTTTGTTCCACGTTTTGACAGCTCACCGACGGTGTGAAAAGGGGTTCCATGAAGAGTGATTGATGCCATGTTATTCTCCTTGAGACGGGCTGGTGCCCTATTTGTGATTGTGTAACAATTTACTATTCCATCTGGTCCATGTGACCCTCACGGATCACGGAAAATTCACCGGTCTTTGTGTCGACCTGATATATACTGAAGTTGGTTCTGATGTCAAAGCCCTTGTAATGTCTAGCGATATTTACCGAAGCACTCCCGGAGTCGCCGCTGCGGATCCGGTGGAATACACCCCGGGGCCACACCAGGACAGCGCCCACTTCGGCGATGAGTTCGCCGTTCTTATAGACCTTCTCGGGGGTCACCTCAAAGTGCTCAACCTTGCCGTGGGCGGGAGTGTAGATGTCGACAAAACGGGTCCCGTGGAGGACCAGCAGGTTGTCGGCCTGATTGGGATGCATGTACCAGGGGCGCTCCACCTCGCCCACGGGGCCCGGGGAGATGGCGGCGCTGCTGTGGATGACACGGTCGATGCCGTCAATGGATTCCAGGGAAGGGATGGGGTACTGATCAAAATCCACGCCCGGTGTGTGCCGAAATGCCTTGAGCTGCAGAACTCTGTAAAGGCCGGGGACTTCATCGATAACATAGGGCTCCATGCCGACTCTCCTTCTTCGGTCAAGGGACCGGGGGAAGTGATACTGAGATAAAGGTAGTCATATTCCGAAAAAAGTCCAGCGTCTTCATTGAATTATTTTGAGTGTTTTGTTTTGTCTCTTGTAGTATGAATGAAAATAAACACTTTTTTCCCACCTGCAGCTTTGAGGGTCGGGAGAGGGTGAAAGAGGAGGCAGGGTCAGCGCTGGGAGCGTCGGACGATGAGCTCGGCCATGAGCCCCGTGATGAAAATCTGCACGCCGGTCATCACCAGAATAGTGGAGGTGGAGTCCATGATGCGGCCGGTGAAATGCCAGCTCCCGAAGAGCACTCCCACTCCCGAGAGCATGAGCAACAGAGCAACGGGGATAAAAAACTTCAGGGGCTTGAAGTATATCGCCATGCGCAGGATCAGGGAGATGAAATTGAGGGTGTCGTAAATGGGGCGGATTTTGGATTTTCCCTCGCGGTGGAGGTAGTTGATGTCTTCGTATTTCACCCGGTATCCGTCGGTGAGCATGGCCAGGGAGATGGTGGTGGTGAAGGAGAACCCGTCGGGGAGGAGGTGGACGTACTTCTCAACCACCTCCCGACGCATAATTCTGAGCCCCGAGTTGAGATCAGGAATGGGGATGCCCGCAACATAGGAGGCCAGCTTGCGCATGAAGGCTTTGGCCGGTCGGCGGATCAGGGGGATATGAACAGACTGTCCCGTGCGGGATCCGATGATCATATCGTATTGCTCGCGGTTCTCGGCGATTCGGACCAGCTCCTCTTCGGGATAGGTGCCGTCGGCATCAATGATGGCAAACCAGGGGGACCGGATGCTGCGGAGCCCTGTCTTGAGCGCCGCCCCGTAGCCACGGTTTCGATCATGGCGGACGATTCGCAGGTCCATCTCTTTTACCTTCTCGTAGGTGTCATCGGAGGAGCCGTCGTCCACGATGAGGAGCTCCCAGGTGAAGGGGGCATCGGCCAGAGCAGCCCGCAGGCGTTCGATGGTGGGGAGGATCCCCTTGCTCTCGTTGTAGGCAGGGATAACAATCCCGATGTCCGGCGGCTGTGTGTCATAATCTGAAGTTTTTTCGGGGGATTCCATAGTGTTCTCGGAAAGAGGTGAGAGGAGTCGCGACTATTTTTTCAGGACGAGGAGATAGACAATAACCAAAATAACCACAACGGTCAGACCCAGGAGCATGTAGATGTACTTCATGAGATCCGAGTCGGCCTTCTCGGGCTCGGGGCTCTGATCGCGGCTGATAGCCAGAAGATCCTTGGTGTGGACAGGTTCTTCTTCGATGTCGTTGTCATCGTCATCCATGTCGATCTCGAGCTCCATGACCTTGCCCAGGGAGAACTCCTTGTTGACGATGGTGTCGAAGGATTCGTGCTTGGCGTCGGTGGAGTTTCTGCTGAAATCGAGACTTTTGGCTATCCGGGCGATGTCGCGCTCCTTTTGGTAGTCATCGGGGAACTGTCGGACCATGAGATCTTTGAGCTCCACGGGGTTGAACTTGTAGGGTTCCAGGAGCTTGTCGAGGGCATCGGCGAACTCGCCGGCCGAGGAGTAACGCTCCTCGCGGTCCCGCTGGAGTGCTTTGAGCACGACGGCGTCGAGCTCCGGGCTGATGCGCTGGTTGATGGTCGAGGGTGCATTTATCTCGGCCTTGCGCACCTTCTCCATGAGGACGGTCTCACTCTCGGCCTTGAACAGGCGCTCCATAGTGAGCATCTCGTAGAGGATGATGCCGATGGAGAAGGTGTCCGTGCGGCCGTCCAGGGGAAGTCCGCGGATCTGTTCCGGGGACATATAGGAAAATTTCCCCTTGAGGGTGCCTATCTCCGAGGTGAATCTTGCCTTTGTTTTGGCGATGCCGAAGTCGATTATTTTTACCTCACCCTCGAAACTGATACGGACATTGGAGGGGGAGACGTCACGATTGACGATGGTGAGGACGGTCCCGTCCTTGTCTTTCATGTTGTGGGCGTAATCAAGGGCCCTCAGGGAGCGTGAGGCGATATAGAGCGCCACCGGGATTGGCATACGGGAGTTGTTTATCTGAATCTTGCGCAGGACATGGTTGAGATCCTGTCCCTGAATGTATTCCATGGTGAAGTAATAGTGGTTCTTGTACCGCCCGCCCTCGTAGGTGCGGACAATGTTCTCGTGGCGCAGGATGTTGGCCAGCTGTCCTTCGGCCAGGAACATGTCGATGTATTTCTGCTCACGGGAGAGCCGGCTGCGCATGCACTTGAGGGCGACGATCTCATCGCCCTCCATGCGTCGTGCGCGGTACACTTCGGCCATTCCACCCCGTGCGACCAACCCGAGAAGGAGATACTTGCCGAATATTGCAGGGTTTTCAGGGGAGCCTGGGTCAAGCGCCAGTGGGTCTTTTTTTGTGGTCATGTACTACTCCATTGGACAGATTTCCACTTTTTCTCAGTGGGGAAGCTGAATTACCTTTGCACAAAGATCAATCAAGATAAACCGAAAAACCCCAAAGGTGCGCCCATGCCCGGGGGTGGCTCACTTGCGGTACAGGGCATTGTATGCGTCGTGGAAGTGTTTGTTCCATACATACTGGAGCCTGTCCCAGAGGAGCTTGTTTGATGTTTTCAGTTCTTTGACTTTCACATAAAATTGTTTCTCTGTAACGGGAAGGACCTTTCGGAAGAGGGCCTTCTCGACCAGTTTTTTGTCAATCGCTCTCCTGGCGCATTTAACCAGGTTGTCGTGGTTGTCGACGATGCCCTTTTTGAGCAGCAGCGAGAAGAGGGCCTTCTTCTCCGCGGAAACCTTTGGGTCGAATGTGACCCCCGATACGAGATCGAAGGGGTTAACGTAGAACTCATTCCCGGGATCTTTGCTGTAGAGGGTCCGCAGGACGGGGAGCCTGTGAAGACCTCTGTCAACGGGCCCCAGGGGATGCCCTTTGCGTTTGATGAGCAGGTGCTGCCCCTCGGACAGGAGATAGTCGATGAACCGGACGGCCATTTCCTTGTTTTTTGCACGGGCGACGATGGCCACGGGGTCGGCGGTGAAGAGGCCGGTCTCCTTGGGGAGGAAATAGCGATAACGCTTTTGCTCTGCGGGTTTGAACTCCTCACGCTGGAGGAAGAAGAGATAGTCGATCACCACGCCGCAGGCCACCTGGGGATCTTCGTGGACGTGCCCCAGCACCTTCTTGGAGGAGTGGAGGAAGTCGCCCCTGACGTTGGCCCCCAGCGAAAAGATGGTCTCCCATCCCGTGTCCCATTTGAGGTTCTGCAGAATGAGGTCGTAGGTCATATAGGAGGAACTTGAGGTGGTGGGATCGGCGCTGGTCAGGTGCCCGAAAAACTGGGGTGAACCGAGACTTTCCCACGAGACGGGCGCTAAGATGCCCAGTTTTTTCAATTTCTCCATGTCACAGAAGAACCCGAACC
>JAHJLU010000774.1 GCA_018821745.1 Myxococcota bacterium
ACAAAGCGCTCGGCGAACTGCCACCGGTTCCTCCGGATATGGGTCTGATACTCCGCAAAGAGCAGCATCTTGGGAAGGCATCATCGTGGAACCTCATGATTCCACTCGGTCTTTCCCGGGAGAAACTGGTGGATCTGCTCGAGTGGTTTGAGGGTCTTCAGGAGTCCATGGGTGATATGGCCCTCTATGATCCGCAGCTTGGCAGGAAACTGACGCTGCCCGATGATGATGAGGCCCTGCTCGAAGGTATCCTCAGTCATGACGCCTGGATTCTGGAGAATGTGGGCGGGTCATCCATGGGGTCTCCCGACGAGAGCACCCCGCTGCTGCCTCCACGCACCAAGCTGGTGCTCTGGTTCTCCCTGGCGATTATCCTCCTCTATTTTCTCACCCGCTTCATGCTATCTTCCTATTTTAGTTCCTGAATGTGACTCAGAGCACATGGGGAAAATGACAGAAAAACAACAGGATATGAAAGTCTTCTCTGAGCGCGGCGCCATCGCGGGTGTTCGCGTCGTTGCCAAAGATAAAATAGACTTGTGAGCCCTGATCCCCCGCGGTACAATGCTCAACGGGGGTATGATTTTCGCCCCAAGGAGTTTTCCCCATGTCATCTCTCAGTCTCGTCCTGGTTATCTCTCTGCTCGGAGGCGCTCCCAGTTCAAGCGTGGACCCCGCGGTCTCCATCTATCTCAAGAGCCCCGTGTTTCGGGGCTTGATCCTCAACCCCCTCAACCCGCTTCCTCCTGCAGTCACCCGGGGTGATTACGCCCCTGTCTCCGTGAGGGTGAAGAGCCGCGATGACCTGCCACGCCTGCTGGCCCTGGAGGGAAATGAGGTACGTGTGGTGAGGAGAAACCGCAAGCCGGCAATATGGGGGCGGGTCGTCGCCGCCAATGTGACCCTCGCGGGACTGCAGAAACTGTCTCTTCAGGAGTTCGTGGAGCGTGTCGAGCTGGATCGTCCTGCCAGGCGCCTTTTTCCCACGGATGTGACAGGCTCACTCATCGCGGCACCCCAGACCTGGGGCGCCCTGGACAGTCTTGGCGATTTTGTTACGGGCAAGGGTGTTGTAGTGGCCGACATGGATTCGTGCATCGACGTCTTCCAGCCGGCCTTCTTTTTTGGTGACGGTGGCTACTTCAACTGGATCGATGTCAACCAGGACGGATTCTTTGATCTGGGAACCGACGGTGTGGATCTCGATGGTGACGGGGCCATTGGGCCCGGTGAAGTGCTCGAATATATTGATGTGAGAATGTACTCCGCCTATGGTGCCATCGATATGGTGGGTGGCACCAGCCAGGGCTACGGCGCCTTCCAGGCAAACCTGGACTATCTATACGCCGATCTGAACAGCAACGGCCGCCGTGATGCGGATTTTGAGTCGGCTGTGGCCGCGGATTCCCCTTCCCTCGGGGAGCCATTCTTCATCGCCGACGATGTCAACAATAACGGGACCCTGGATGTGGGGGAGAAGATTATCATGCTGGCGGGCTCGAAGGTGCGAACCTATTTCTGGGACAACACCGTCTATCAGCGGGGTGTGAACCTGAGGGATGCTCCCCGCAACCAGGATATCAGCCATGGTACCGGAGTCTGCGGGATCACCGCCGGGGGAATCAAAGGGCACGGTCACCGCTGGGGGCTCGCCCCCGACGCGGAGCTGGTGGTGGCCAACGCCTACGGTAATGTTGGCTATTTCCAGGTGCTGCAGTGGGTTCTTTCACAGAACCCCGACGTGGTTATTCATGAATATGCAAATAATTTTGGCAGCTTTCTCGATGGGACATCCAACGTTGAGGTGGCCATGGACGAGAGCTCTGACACGGGTGTGGTCCACGCTGCCGCCGCAGGGAACCACGGAGGATCGGGAAAGGGCTACAAGTCGGTGATCCAGCCGGGGGAAGTTCGTGACGTGGCGCTCTTCCTCCCGGGGGGTACCGCCGCTCCGCCCTATATTCAGTTGACCCTCCTGTGGCGGGACAACACCCAGTTCTTCGGTCTCTCGCTGGAGGATCCCACGGGGGTCATCTTTGATATGAGCGCCAGCACCAGCAACATGGTCGAGGCGGCACCAGACATCTGGTATTATGTTACCTGGGATCAGAGCACCTCGGGGACGGTCATGGCCGACATTGTTGTCTACGGTTGGGACGGCAACAACTACGCGAACCTCAATGGCGGGCAGTACACCCTCAGGATCACCCACACCAATGGGGCAGGAGCTCCTGTCGAAGTGGCGGGCTTCTCCACAGACTCCGATTCCGGCTGGGGGGAAGGGTTCGGCTGGCAGGAGGGGGTCACGGAGGAGCACCTCATCGGATGGCCTGGAACTGCAGGGTCTGCCATCACCGTCGCCGCATACAACGGCCGTTCTGAGCCCGAGATAGACTACTACGGACAGCCGCAGGGGGAGCTGCGATATTACAGCGGGCGCGGTCACCGCATTGACGGCGTTCAGATCATGGATGTTGGGGCACCGGCCAACCCCCTGGCTCCCACCTGTTATGATTGTACCACCGACGAGAACCGGTACGGGAACATGAGCGTGTTCGGAGGAACCTCGGGGGCGACGCCCCACGTGGGGGCAGCCGCAGCGCTCCTCAAGCAGCTTTTCCCTTCTGAAAACGGCGCCCTTATCAAGGAGAGAATCCGGGAGGCGGCGCTGGTCGATTCCCAGGTAACCGCTCCGGGAAATCTTCCCACGGAAGAGATGTGGGGGGCGGGCAAATTACGGATCTGGGAGGCTGGCTTCCCCACGGATGCACACAGCTACTCGCCGCCCACCATCGACGGCAGCCTGCTGTCGGCGCAGGTAAACGAGGAGGTGACCCTTACACCGGAAGTGAGCGACATGGAGACGCCCGTGGCGGATCTGCGGGTTCGGTATGATCTGGACTACGATGGGATCTATGACACGGAGTTTCAGTTGGACAAGACCACCACGGTGACCTTCTCCGCGACGGGGCTTCACGTGGTGAAGGCCCAGGTGGTTGATGAGCACGGATTCACCAATGAGGCGCTCTTCTCCATCGATGTGGTGGATCCCACCACCCAGAACGATGGCGGGGTGGATGGTGGAAACACCGATGACTCTGGTGATGGCGGGTGCTCCTGCAGGCATGGAACAAGAGGAACCACACCGGCCATGCCGATCCTGTTCCTCTTTATCGCAGGGATGCTGATTGCCGGCAGGTTTCGCCGGCGATAAAAACCAGGGGGTGTATTGACCTCAGGGTGGGGGAGGCCGAAACGCTGTCTTCGCTTCATCACGGATGATAAAAGGACGAACGACCAGGCCCGATCTGAGGGCAACACACACCTTGCTCAATTTTTGAATTGCACCGCTGCCAAATAAAATACAAACAACGGAGCAATTTCAAAAATGTTATCGCTCTTACCGTTAAATTACTAGGAAAATACTTTAGATCAACCACCCACAATTTCCTGTGCTGTACCCTGTTGATAATGTATGATTTCCCCTGTAGTTCTATTTTTTAGACAGGACTGAAACTGTGACACAACACGCCAAAAAAATGGCTTTTTTCCTTATTTTGCTGCTCCTTTCAGCCGGGGAGATCTCTTGCGAGCGTACCGTTACGGTCTCCATTCCTCCCCACATAACCAAAAGAGGCGCCTACGCCTTTCAGCGGGGAGTTGCCGCGCTGAGAGCGGGGTCTTACCGGTATGCGCTGGCCTGGTTTCAGGAGGTTCACCGCTACAGTTTCTCTCCCGCGCAGACCGCCACGGGGGAAGGACTCGCGCTGGCTGGCATGGAAAAACTGCAGGGGGCGAAGGCGGCCTTCACCCGGGCCATCGCCCTGGATCCCCGCAGGCCCGAGCCTTACATCAGAAGAGGCCTCATCTTTCACCACTGGAAAAAATACCCGAGGGCCCTGGCGGATTTCAATCGGGGGCTGCGGCTTCGCCCCGGACACCCCCTGGGCCTCATGGGTCGATCGTTTACATTATATAGCATGGGAAGATACGGGGAGGCGCTAGTAGATGCGCTGGCCGCTCAGCGGGCTGGGATGACGCTGCCCCACGGGTACGTAGGGTCACTGAAGGCTAATTGAAGGGGCCTAGGTTGAAGGCACCGGCCCAGTCCAGGAACTCGGTTCTCTCATAGTTTTCCGTGATGACGAGCTTCATGCCGGCGGTGGCGTTTTCACAGCCGGTGCAGGTCGAGGTGGTGATGAACTCGGTCCCGGCGGTGGAGAAGGTCCCCACGGCCACGGGCGTCGCGTCCTCATCGGCGTCGGCGGGTCTGATGACAAAGTCCACATCGACCCAGCCCGTGGGAAGAGTGTCATCCAGCTCAAGGTCATAGTTGCCGCCGTTGGCCGCGATGGTGACTACTTCCCGGTCCATGGGGCTGGCCCACCAGTTATAGCCGTGGTGCATCCACAGCTGGTCCGCACTCATGAGGGAATAGATGAGGGGGTACTGGAGAATGTAACTGACATTGTACTCGACGCCCACGGGGGGTCGGGTGAACCCGGAGAGGGTGTCTCCTGTGTTGAAATCACCGGAGAGATCCTCGTCCACATAGTACACGGGGAGAATAAGCAGCTGGCTCAGGGTCTCACCACCGCCCATGTTCATATTGTATTTCCACGCATTGATGGTGGCGGCATCGAGAACTTCCAGGGGATTGATTGCTGTCGCGCTGAAGGTGGAGTCGGCCTCGATTGGTGCGTCCAGGACCACCTCGGATGCGAGGGGATCCAGGAGGACGGAGAAGGGATTTCCTGCCTGTGCGGCTTCAAAAAAGGCAACGGAGTCGATCACGTACCAGGTGGTGCGGCGATTGTCAGCCGGTGGGCCAGCAACGGATCCCTCCACAAAGGGTTCCCGCACGGGGGCGCCATAGACGGTCATGTTCAGGTCAAGGTGGGTTGTGTCCCAGTCCAGCAGGGTGGGATTCTCCTCCAGGGCATCCAGGAAGCCCCAGCCTGCCAAAGGAGCGCCCTCGGGGTCATCGGGAGCGAGAAAAACAAGGACGCCGTCGGAGGATTTGGAGGCGATGATGGCCTCGCCCTGATCGTGAACGCCGTTGTCGTTGCTGTCGTTGAAAATGGTGAGGATGAAGATGCCGACGTCCATGGCGGAATCCGTGTCTCTGGTGAGGAGGCTGGAGTCGGGGACAATGGGCAGGAAACTGACCCATGGTCCGGTCTCGGGGAGGTCGTAAATGATGGAGCCACCGGGGAGCTGTCCCAGGATCTCAAAGCCCGTGGTCTCGTTGATTCGGATGGCCATGGCTCCGGCGCGGGGGTTGGCGAAGTAGGGATAGCTCATGCCCAGGGAGACATTTCCGCCGATCATGGGGCCAATAAAGCCAAGATCCACTGCAAATACGTGGTCGATGCCGGCGACTTCCACGTCTACAGTCTGGATGCCTGTGACCGCGGTGGTCGCTTCGAAGGCAGCCGCCCCTGTCGCGTCGGTGGTGGCTTCAGTCGCGTCCAGGGTGATGGTCTCGGGGGGAGTGACCGTAATCAGCGCGGCCTCAACACCGCCCAGGCTGTCCTCCACCTCGATATTCATGGAAAAGAGCCCGTTGAGGTGGGTGTATGCGAGGGCGTCAACAAGCCTGCCCGAGACACCCATGGTGAAGGTCGCCACGGCGGTGCCGTCGAGGGCCACCGCGGTCTCTTGGGTGAGGCCGGTTTGGGCGCCAACGTATGCAGTGATTGAGGTTTCGGTGAGGCTCCCGGTGGAGAGCCGGAAAGTGGCCAGACCTTCCTCGTCGGTCATGACCTCGGTGGAATCCGACGTCACGTCCGTCTCGGAGAGGTGCAAAAAGACAAAGCGGCCAGCCATTGGGTTGCCATCTTCATCATTGATGGTGACGGTGACTTCCGAGATGAGGGCAGTGTCATCCGTATCATAATAAGATGGCGCCACGTCCACGGTTGAGAGGGTCGGGGAGGGCGCAGGTTTGGAGCCCGAGCTGTCGTCGTCGCAGGCAGCGAAGGGGAACAGCGCCATAATAAACAATAAGGATAAGAGTGTGAATTTCATGGGAACCTCCATTAGGGGTTGAAAACCGGGTACATATTTGAGGTTTACCATTGAATCAGGTTTTTGCAAATGGAGCAAAAAATGGGATAAACGGGGGAGTTATCCCATGACGCCGGATTCCGGGAGCCAAATACCTCGGTATCGCAGTCCGGTGTCCGGGGAGAGAGGGAGGTTTTGTGGCGCTCCGTGTTGAAGAAATTTCCTGGTCCCGGGGCGAGTCACACCTCGCCGCCATTCGGCGAGAGGTCTTTATTAAGGAGCAGGCGTGTCCTGTCCATGAGGAGTTCGACGGGCTTGATGATGGCTCCCGCCACCTCCTTGCGTGGTGGGATTCTCAGCCCGTTGGTTGTGCGCGGATCCGCGGCTCGAAGATAGAGCGGATGGCCGTGCTGATGCCCTTTCGTGGCAGGGGCATCGCCGGGGCGCTCCTGGAAAAGTCCATGGAACTGGCCAGGGAATCGGGAGAGGGTCCGGTTCACCTCCACGCCCAGACCCACGCCATGGGCCTGTACGCCAGGTGGGGCTTTACACCAGTGGGCGAAGGGTTCATGGAAGCCGGCATCCCCCATTTTCAAATGATCCTGCCCCGGTGAACACAGGAACGCTGAGAAGTTCGGGATCGCCTTCAGTTGTCAGGGAGTATTAACTATGGCCAGTTGGAGATGGAGTTGAACTCCACGAGATTGAGGCCCGTGAGGTAGGGGGAACCCAGACCCATTGAGTCCACGCTGTCGACGATCTCCTGGGACAAGTTCATCATATAAGCGTTGGGGCCGTCTTCAATCGAATCACCGGCGAGGTGGAAGGCGAGAATGCTCTTGCTCTCGCCTGGAGCGAGGGTCAACTCGTAGGTGACCTCCCAGTACTCTGAATAACTGGGAATATCCACACTCGCGGCGGTGCCGGGGATGACTCCCAGCGGTGGATCTCCGTCTTCATCGTATTCCAGATAGGCCCTGCCGCCAGCAGCAGTATAGATAACGCCGGCATCGTCGCTGCCCAGATCTCCGTAATAGTACACCGTAAGGGTAACAGTCTCTGTCCCGTCGTTGGTGTAGGTGTCGAGGTATCTGGCCCAGGTCCCCGGGTCATAGGATGCATAAATGGAGCGGGCCACATTCACTCCTGCCACTGTATTGGCGGGAGCCAAATTGACTTCACGGGGAATAATGTACGAAACCCCGTTCCAGCCCGAGGAGTCACCTGCTTCGAAGTCACCGTTGACCACATATTCCGTTGACTGATCGTCCACGATGCTCACATCGTCTATGAGCATCGCCCGGCCGTCGTACTGGTATATTCCTCCGTAGTAGTGGAACTTAATGCGTACGGTTTCGCCCGCCCAGGGCAGTAGATCAAAGGTCCCCTGGGACCAACCATTGCTGAAATAAAATGTGTCTGTGTTTTCGATAACTACAGTCTCACCGGTACCACCTGTCATGTCCTCGATGGTGACCGAGTAACCCACCTCGGTCCCGGCATAGGACTCGATGGAATACATGTAATAAAAACTAAAATCCAGGGAGACTGCGGTTGCGGAGAGGGTCACCTCCTGCCATGCCATTCCTTCACCACCGACGCGACCCAGGTCGCCACTGTAATTGCCATTATAAACGTCATTTTCAACGATTGTGGGAGATGCCTGCATGGCATATGGTGCATCAAAGGTGATCTCTGTGGCACTACAGTCGGGGAAGTACTGGTACTCATCAGCCTCGAGGTTGTAGACCTCGATCTCCCACATGCCATCATAACGATCGCCGCCGCCATCATCGATGGTGCCATCTTCCATGAAATCCCAGGTAATGCCGTAGCCATCAACAACGAGGGCTGACCCCTGATAGGTTGTTGGCTGACCGTATTCTGTGCCACACATTATGGTTGCCTGGGCAGTCATCCCCTGGGAGCTGCCTTGAAGAGTCGCGACGCCTATACCAATGCAGGTAACCAGACCGGCAGCGTCCACCGTGGCAACCGTTGTGGCGTCGATGCTGTAGACAGGGCTGGCAGCGGCTACTGCCCCTGAATCGCCCAGGGCAAGAAGCGTGAAGCTCTGTGTGGCGTCGATGGAACCGACGAAGCTCATGGGGTCAAGAAGCAACGCAGAGGGTGCCGTGGTGAAGGCGAAGGTATGGGCGGTCCCCATGGCATTCCCGGCGAGATCTGTGATCGCACCGTCCACGAGCACTTCAACATTCTCCAGGTATCCCACCGGGCTGCTGGGCATGAATCCGAGGGAGAGACCGCCGGCGAGCATCGTCGTTGTGCCGGACACAGCGCCCAGATCGTTGCTGACGCTGATGGACCCGGCATGGACTGTCGCAGGGTTAATAACCTCGGAGAAGGTGACGGTTATCATGGTCAAACCACCATCAATCCCCGTGGCCGCATCAGCCGGAACGGAGGAGACAACCGTTGGTGCCACATCATCGCCGACGCAGCCGCCGGCAACACAATGCTGTACGCCAGGGCAGACGTTTCCGCACTCGCCGCAGTTGGCGGGATCAACCTGGGTATCAACACAGCCGCCGTTACACGCCTCGGTGCTGCCGCCGCAGGAGGTTGAGCAGGTCCCCATGTCGCATACATCCCCGGTACCACAAGCGTTTCCACACTCGCCACAGTTGTTGGGATCATAGTTGGTGTCGACACAGGTGTCATCGCAGGCGATGGTGTTTCCGCCACAGGGGATGGGGGAACAGGTGCCGGCGAGACACAGCTCCGTTGCATCACAGGTGTTGCCGCATTCACCACAGTTGTCTTGATTGGTCTGCACATCAACGCAGACGTCGTTGCAGGTGGTGTACTCTTCGGGGCAATCGGTTGTGGTGCCCCCGTCGTCATCGCAGGCGGTTACTCCCGCTGCCAGAAAAACGGCCAACAGTAGCGTGACAAAAAATGATTTTGTTTGTATTCTCATAAGCTTCTCCTTGTGGTTCAAAACCGGCACCAACGCGCGGTCGTGGTTTGGGTTGATAACACCTTGGTTGATTTTCAGAAACATATAGTAGCCCATTTCAGAAAAAACACCCCTTTTTTCCATTAATTGAAGAATCTTTGCCGGACGGCGGCTACATGCACATGGAGGCAGAATCGGACTCGCACTCGTTGTTTTCGTTGCAATAGCCAAGGCAGTCCCCGCCCGTGCAGGCTGCCCCGTCGGCCTTGAGCGCGGCGCAGACGCCATCGGTCTGGTAGTCTTCGGGGATGTCGCAGTAGAGCTTGTCAAAGAAATCGCACTGGGTCATGGACATGCTCTCACCGGCGATGAAGCAGGTGTCACCCAGTCGGGGGATGGGCACACAGGTGCCGGTGAGCAGTTCAAAATCGTCTATCTGGCAGGCCAGGTCTTCGTACATGGCGCACATGAGGCCGGCCTGCAGGGAGCACACATCGTTCTCGGTCTCCACCACCGTCATCGCAACGCAGGTGTAGTTGTCGTCACCATCATCAAGGCAGATGGAGCCGTACACACACTCCTGATCCCCCGCGTCTTCACAGGCACCACCCACGGCAACCTGGGGCTGACAGATTTCGTCTTCGGAATGACAGAAGAGTCCTTCGGCACACCAGTCGTCGTCACCAGGCTCACAGTCTTCACCCTGGGCAACCCCTGCCACATAGGTCTGGCAGGTGCCGTTGATGCATTTCGCGCCCTTCATGCACTCATCGCTCATGTCGCAGGAGGCACCATCGGCAACGGCGGGGGCACACACACCGGGACAGGCCTCGGAGGTGTCACAGTAATTGGAGAGACACTCTTCGTTGATCTCGCAGGCACCACCGTCGTCCACGGTCCCCGTGAACACATCCTGGCAGATGACAGGGTCCGCATTGCCGAACTCCTGACAGCTCTGGGCTCCCTGCTGCTCGAGACAGGCGTAGGCAGCCTCCGCGTCATACAGGACGGTCCCGCCGTTTACCGCGGCGATCATGTCACCGATGCCGCCGTGCTCATCCACATACTCTGCTTCAAAAAAATCCACACAGGCGGCCTCGGTGTTGAGGAACAGGCTCACCATGGTGTTGTCCTGACAGCCCACAAATTTTTCACACATGAGGGCCACATAGCTCGTTTCGACCTCCTCAAGGGCGAGTGAGGGTGCGGCAGTGTCGTCGTCACAGGCCCAAAACAATCCGAACGCTAAGAGAGAAATAAGAATAAGAGAAATTTTTTTCATAAGAACCTCCTGGGTTGATTCGGGTGCACACCCGACCGTAAGCACTAAGCATCTTCACAATAATGATGCGTGTTACAACTCCTGCCATTCCATTTACACTAAACTGACAGCATTGCATTATAGCACCCTGGAAGGGACTGACAAAAAATTCATGTGATTTCGCCTGCAGCGGCCATGGGAAATCTGCTATCCTGTAACAGGAGGAACCATGTCACACAAACCAGTCTTCTCAATTTCACCAGTCACCAGAGTAAGAAAACCCGCGTATCCCGAACTGAAAATGGAAGAAGGGAGCGGGCGGAGGTTCATCAAGGTCGCCTCTACGCTGATCTTCTCCGGCTCCATGGTCCTTTTGGGCAACTCCTGTTTTGGGACGACGGACGGCGGCCTCATGGAGTGCCTGCCCGGGGACCTCTACTGTGTCTCGGACACGGAGCTCTCCTATTGCACCGATGAGAACGGCTATAACGAGTACATTCAGGTCACCTGTGATGACTACTGTGAGTCGACCGTGGGTCCCGGCTCCATCTCAGTCGCCGACTGTGACGCTGCTGACACCGAAGATCCCTGCGGCTGCTCCGCCCCTACCGGCAAAAAGTAGCCCCCTAAGTTCAAACACCGCAAGTGCGTGTTCACCGTGGCATACTGTGAGTGGCGCTGGGGGGATCGAACATTTTTGTAAAAAGTTCCGTCCGTTTTGGGGGCTTGTGGCCACTGGAGGGAGAATGAAAGGAGCGAGTCATGACGCGCTGTATCCTCTCTGTCCTTCTGATCCTCTTCTTCACGGCCTGTGATCCGGAGGGAGGCCCTCCACGGGCCTACGATCCCGGCCGGATCTATTTCTCCGAGACCCATGAACAGGCAAAGCCCCTGGGGAACGATGTGGACATGCTGCTGGTGGTGAATAACACCTTCTGCATGTCCATGATACACGATCTGGCTTCCCGACAGACAGGGTATGTGCTTTCGGAACTCAAGGAACGCTTTGGCCGGCTGCCCAACCTGCACATCGGCACCATCACGGAAGATCTGGGCGATGGCGGATACACCGATGAGCCCGCCCCCTCCTGTGAGAACCGTCTCGGCGATGAGGGGCGAATGCTAAAGGGAGAGAGCAACTCCTGCCCCACGACGTTCACGGATTACAACTATATCGTGGATGTGGAGCCCGGCGGGTGCGCTGTCGAGCGGGAGGAGCTTTTCGGAAAATGTATCTCCCACCGGTGTGGACAGGAGAACTGCTCTCCCTCGGCCATTGAACTGGATCGCGGATCCGTTGAGCCTTCGGGACTTGTCCTCTACGAAGACAGTGACGGCTGTCCCCGCTGCAGGAATCTGGACATGCGCATGGAGGAGGCACTGCAGTGCCACCTGACGGTAGGGATTGCTGGCTGTTTCTTCAAGCAGCCTCTGGAGGCCATGGCTCGCGCGATCACCGAGGATCTGCCCGAGAACAGGGGGTTCCTGCGAGAGAGTGCCTCCCTCAACCTCCAGTTCATAACATCATTTGATGACTGCTCCGTGAAGAATCCCAGCTTCTATGAGGTCAAAAACTGGCCGCACTCCACTACAAGCAGCTCCCTGGCCTGTTTTTACTATTCCCATGAATGTGAGGAGGATATGGACTTCGCTATGGAAAACCCCCCTCAGGAGTTGAGCCAATGCCGCAGCAAACGCCCCGAGGACCCAAACATGTGGCTCACCCACACGGACTACTACACGCGCCTTCTGAGCGACCTCAAGGGGCGCGGGCGGGTCTCCGTATCGCTGATCTCCGCACCCAAAACGGAAAATATAAGCATTATAATGGGATCATCCACGCCCCGGCTCGGGTTGGTCTGTACTGATGGGCTCCCATCACCCAGGCTCCATGCCTTCATGGAATACTTCAACAGCGTCACCCCCACGGATGACACTCCCTTCCAGTCGGCCTGCGCCAATGATTACAGCGATGGGTACCGGCGGTGGGGCGAGGTCGTGTTCCAGGTCGCCAGGGACCAGTGTCTGCCCTATCCCGCGGAGGGGTGCCCCGATCCGGCGTTCTCTCTCGTGGAGGACGGCTCTCCCATCACCCAGTTGAAGCCCGATTTCCGCGCAATGTGCGAGCCTCGCTGTCTGGTTACTCTGGCCACGGAGAGTGGCACACCCCTCGCGGTGCCTCCCTGTGATGGAGCCCGGGGGAGTGCCCCCGCAGAGATGATGGAGACGAGCACAAACCCCGTGGCGACCGACCGGTGCT
>JAHJLU010000775.1 GCA_018821745.1 Myxococcota bacterium
GAAATTCTTTTTAGCGGTTATTTCAAACCAATTATTTGTGAATGTCATTGTTTTTTATTAGAAGGGGATGTCGTCTGCGTTCACTTCTTCCTCTGTTGGCACTTCCTTGCTTCCTGCCTTTGGTGTAACAAGGTGCTCCTCCGCTGTTGGATCAGGCGTTTTATCTTCCTTATCTTTTTCCATGGTTCACCTCATGACAGACAATCTGCGCGTCCGGCGAGAGAGTCAGGCAGAAAAAAGCAGCGGGGTTTTCGGATTTGCTGTTACGGAGTTCTTAGGCGCAGCCTGTTGTTTGTCAAGACCTTAATTGTATTCTTACAATGCAGTTCAAGGCAAACCATCAAATATCGCCCGCAATTACACTTGCACGGCAATAACTGTCACTGACTGCAACACGAATATCAAAAACAAATAAAATCGAGGTAGTAACATTGTTGCGTCGGTGGTAAATTGTAAGCACCTTCTTTTTGTTCATCCATCCTCGGCAATCTTGGGAACGTGCCCATGACCCCACGATGAACCTACAGCGGGGAAAAAGGCATGTGATGAAGGAAAAGACAACGGGAGAGAAAAAAACTGAAACCGCGCGAAAAAAAGCCCCCCGACGCAGGCCTCAATCCTTGCCCCAAAAGGACCTCCCCATAGAAACCGTGACCAATAACAATATGGATGCGGAGAAATTCCCCATTGTGGGAATTGGCTCATCCGCTGGCGGTCTGGAAGCCCTGGAGCAGTTCCTGAGGCATGTGCCCAAACAAAGCGGCATGGCGTTTGTCATCATCCAGCACCTGGATCCTACGCACAAGGGAATCATGGCGGAGCTACTCCAGCGCGTCACCGCCATGCCGATCTCGCAGGTACAGGATCGGACGGTTGTGCAGCCCGACTGCGTGTATATCATTCCCCCCAACAAGGACATGTCCATTCTCCATGGCGTGCTGCATTTGCTTGATCCTGTTGCCCCCAGAGGGCTGCGCCTGCCCATCGATTTATTTTTTCGGTCTTTGGCAGATGACCAGCAGGAACGAAGCATCGGCGTGATACTCTCGGGAATGGGTTCAGACGGTACGCTGGGAATCCGGGCGATCAAGGAGAGAGCCGGAGTGGTTTTCGTCCAGGATCCTGCCTCGGCAAAGTTCGACGGCATGCCCTGCAGCGCCATAGAAGCAGGGCTGGCTGATATAATCGCCCCGATTGAAGAATTGCCGGCACGGATCATCGCGTTTCTTCATCACTCCCCTCTTCTCCCTGCAGATGCAACGCCCCTTGAAGACAAAACCCAGAGTGGCCTGGAGAAGGTCGTGATCCTGATCCGGTCCCAGACGGGGCATGACTTTTCCCTGTATAAAAAAAGTACCATCTATCGCCGTATCGAGAGGCGCATGGGCATCCACCAGATTGAAAAAATCTCCTTCTACGTCCGGTTTCTTCGGGAAAACCCGCAGGAAATTGAGATACTGTTTAAAGAACTTCTCATCGGCGTGACCAGTTTTTTCCGCGATGCAGCCGTGTGGGAGCGATTGAAGAGTGAAACCATTCCAAACCTGCTGGCCGAGCGTTCGCCGGGTCAGCCCATTAGAGCCTGGATTCCCGGTTGCTCAACAGGGGAGGAAGCCTATTCCCTGGCCATCATCTTCAGAGAGTTGATGGAGCAAGGCGGGGAGAACGGCGGCTATTCGCTGCAAATCTTCGCCACGGATCTCGACCAGGATGCCATCACCAGGGCCCGTGAAGGTGTTTTTCCTGCCAACATCGCCGCCGATATCTCTCAAGAGCGGCTGGAGCGGTTTTTTGTCAAAGTGGAGCGCGGGTATCAGGTAGCGAAACACATACGGGAGATGGTGATCTTTGCTCCGCAGAATGTCATAATGGATCCGCCCTTCACCAAACTCGATATAATCAGTTGCCGCAATCTGCTGATCTATCTTGCACCGGAGATGCAGAAAAAGCTGTTGCCGCTGTTCCACTACAGCCTCAATAAATCGGGCGTACTGGTTCTGGGGAGCGCGGAGACCATTGGGGGATTCGAGTCACTGTTTGTGACGTCAGACAACAAATTAAAACTCTACAGGCGCCGAGATCCCTCTGTGACGATGCCCAATATTGAATTTCCATCCTCCTTTGTGGCGGTCCATCAATTCCACCCGGATAAAAACATGCGTTCAAAAACACCAGTAAATCTGCAGGCCATCACGGAACAGATGATTCTTAACCGCTACTCCCCCGCTGCTGTTTTGGTCAACGAAGAGGGAGATATCCTCTACATCAGTGGAAAGACGGGCAGATACCTGGAGCCCGCAGCGGGTAAAGCGACCCTGAACATTTTTGCCATGGCCCGGGAAGGGTTGCGTCATGAGCTTCCCGGCGCTTTTAGCAAAGCGTTACGACTGAAAAAGGAAGTGGTTGTTGGCAAACTAAAGGTCGGAACCAATGGTGGCACGCAGGTCGTGAATCTCATGGTTCAACCGGTTGTTGAACCATCACTAACGGGGACATTGGTGCTGATTGCTTTTGTAGATGTTGTGGAGGCTCCCGAGCCCGCAAAATCCCGCCGTGGGAAGGCCACCTCCCGGGAACACTCTCGAATCACGGAGTTGGAATCAGAAAATCAACGCCTCCTGGAAGAACTCAATACGAGTCGTGAAGAGATGCAGACCTCCCATGAAGAACTGAAATCTTCCAACGAGGAGCTTCAATCGACCAACGAGGAGCTCCAGTCCACCAACGAGGAATTGACGACCTCAAAGGAAGAGATGCAGTCCCTCAACGAAGAGCTGCAGACGGTGAACGCAGAGCTCCAGTCCATGGTGGATCAACTTTCACAGGCGAGCAGTGACATGAAGAACCTGCTGAACAGTACTGACATTGCAACAGTGTTTCTGGATGAAACCCTGAGGGTGCGACGTTTCACGGAGCAGGCGACCAATATTTTCAAATTGATTCCGGGAGATGTGGGCAGACCACTCAGTGATCTTGATTCCGATCTGAATTATAATGAAATGTACGAAGACTCCAGGAAGGTGCTGCAAACGCTGGTATTTTCAGAGAGAGAAATTTCCACCAGAAAAAACCGGTGGTTTAAAGTCAGAATAATGCCCTATCGCACACTGGAAAACGTAATTAACGGGTTGGTGATGACCTTTGTTGATATTACTATCGCCAAAAGGCTGGAATCGAAATTGCGCGAGACGAACGCAGCTAATACACAGCAAGAAAAGGAGGGCGAATCATGACCGGCCCCCATCGCCCGAGCCTGGACCCATCTGAGCTGCGACGCATAGCTGAAATAAAGGCCAAAGAAAAAGGCGTCAAAGAAGAATCGTCTGCAGGCGAAACTGACGCCAGACGTCTTGTGTATGAGCTGCAGGTTCACCAGATCGAACTGGAGATGCAAAACGAGGAGCTACAGAGGGTACAAAGCGAGCTGGAGGAATCACGGGACAGGTATTTCGACCTCTACGACATGGCTCCTGTTGGGTATCTGATCCTCAGCGAAAAAGGCCTCATTGTGGAAGTGAATTTAACGGCCTCCAAGATGCTGGCCGTCACCAGGGATACCCTCATCCACAGGCCACTTTCTCGATTTATCCATGCTGATGATCAAGGAATCTACGA
>JAHJLU010000776.1 GCA_018821745.1 Myxococcota bacterium
CCTGGCCCCGAAACCCTTCCACGATCCTGTTCACCAGTGGGGTCGTGACCTGCCAAAGGAACCCCATGGTAATAAATAAACTACCCCTGCTGCTCCTGCTCGCCACCGCCGCAACCCTCGTCATGGGCTGCAACCTTCACGGAAAGAAAATCAAATATGACGGCAGCGAGCTCTACTACAAGGACCCCATCACCAAGACCAAAGCCAAGTAACTGGGAGACTTCCTTCAGCGAGAGAAATTTTTCAGCGGCACCAACACGGTCTCTGCGCAGATTGTCAAACCCGACGGACGGCTCCAGTTTCGCTTCGTGATCAAGGAGGGGTATGATGAAGATAAAAGGATGCGATTTTTACTCCACGACCACGGGGGCGCAGGTGGAGACACCGGCACCCACGACGGTGAAGCCGATATCTTCGGCCACCCGGGTAAAATTGAAGAGCTCGTCGAACTCGTAGACGTCGGTGGTGGAGCCCATGCCGTACTCACGGATGAAGACCCACAGGCTGCCGCCCCAGTGGGCGAAGGCGAAGGTGTCGATGTTCCCCAGGTCGGGGAACCCCGTGAGGTCATGGGACTCCAGCTCCTCGCCCGTGGTCTTGTTGAGGCGCACCATGCGGGCCTCCAGGGGGAGAATGGCCCACAGCTCCCCGTCACCGGTGCCCGTCACCTCGGCCTGGCTGGACATGGCGCCGCGGTTCGCGATGGTCCACGCGTCGGTGTCCAGCGCGCCGAGGGTGCTGGCGTTGGCCACAAAGAGGGTCTCTTCGCTGGAGCCGGCGCTGTCGGACGAGAAGCCCATGCCAAAGGCGCCAAACCCCGTGGCGGCATCGGAGTAGGAGGTCGCGCTGCAGGCCGCCGTGTCGGTGTCTACCTCGTAGAGGGTCTCGTCGGAGAAGAGGACATAGGCCAGCCCCCCACGGGTGACGCCCATGGAGCCCGGGGTATTGGTCCCGCCACAGTCCAGGGTCCCCACCAGCGAAAAGTCCAGGGTCGCCGGATCAAAGCGGTAGAGATCCTTGGTGTCGCGGTCGATGACGTAGATGAGCTTCATCTCGTCGGCGCAGGTGTCCCCGCCCACGCAGTCCTCCTGGTTGTCGATGAGGTCGTTGCAGTTGTTGTCTATCCCGTCACCGCAGGACTCCACCATGCCGGGGTTGATGAACTGGTTCGTGTCATCACAGTCATCGGCCACGCCGTACCCGTCGCCGTCATAGTCGTCGTCGATAAAACCGTCGCAGTTATTGTCGACGCCATCGGGGACCTCCACGGCGAGGGGGTTGATGTCTTCATCCTCATCGTTGCAGTCACCCTGGGCCACGGTGAAGCCGTCGTTGTCGGCGTCGGTGACGTTGTTGGTGTTGTTCACATTATTGATGTTGTTTGTGTTATCGTCGTGCCCCTCGGGTACGCAGGAGAGGAACAACAGCATTGGCAGCAGCGCGAGCAGGTTTTTCATGGGCTTTTTCTCCTTTTAAATTAAGGTAGTACACAGTACCATAAAATCAAGAATTAAATTACCGATTCAGGAAAAAAAAGCCGGCGTTGAGGTAGGTGGCGAAACAGACCCACAGCAGATAGGGCAGCAGCAGCGCGGCTGCCAGGCGGGAGACAGAATAGAATGCAACAATGAGATAGACCAGGGTGCCGTCGAGCAAAAGAATATCCACCAGAGCCAGCCCGGGATTTTTCAACCCGAAGAAGAGGGCCGTCCAGGCAAAATTAAAGACCAGGTGCGCTCCCAGGATCGAAAACACCAGCGCCGCGCTCCTCTTTCCCGGGGAAAAGATGTAGAGCCCGATGGAGACAGCGATGAGCACATACAGAACAGTCCACACGGGCCCAAAGATGGCACTGGGTGGCGTCAGTGGAGGTCGGGCAAGGGAATCATACCAACTGGTCATAGAACTTTTCCTGTGAGCTCCCGGGGCCACCTGGTGCGCTAAAATAAATCATGCTTTACGGCGGAGGATGAGCACCACCTGGTGGGTCTCGGGTTTGGACTCCGTGGCGGGCAGCGAGATGTGCTCGAAGATACGCTCGAAGTCGGGGCCCATCTTCTCCACCAGCTCCTCGTCGGTGCGGTAGATGGCGTGGTACTCGGCGTCCAGGACCTCGGAGTAGAAGCCGTGGAGCTCAAAGCGCTTGGTCACGCCGAACACCTCGCGGAATATGGCCACCCCACCGGGTTTCACAGAGTCACGCATGAGGGAGACCGCGCTGTCGTACTGCTCGTCGCTCAGGTAGTGCAGGAGGGCGATGGAGGTGACAAAATCGTAGGTCTTCTCAGCTTTGAGTTCCCCCACGTCGGCCACAAAATACTCCACATTGGTGATCCCCTGCCTGGCCGTCTCTTCTTTGGCGATGTCGATGAAGGTCTCGTTGTAATCGAAGGAGACCAAGGATTTCACGTGCTTGCTCAGTTCCCGGGACCAGCGGCCGATGCCGCATCCCATCTCGAACATGGTCCCCTCTCTGGACAGATACGGTGCCAATGGAGTCAGGAGCGCTTCCTTCTCGCCCTTGTCCCGTTCGATGGCTTTTTCTTCGTCCAGGGTGAGCATGGTGGCCTGATGGATACCCACCTTGTGCTCCCGCAGTTTTGCCGCCTGCCGCTCCCAGAATCGCTTGATCTCGTCGGTGTCGAGGAAAATGGAGCGCTTGTGGTAGGCGTACTCCACGATCATCTTTGCCAGGGATTCGTTGGAGTCCACAAAGGGAACGGGGAAGGGCAGGAAACGGAACTCCGAGAACTCGGTGCAGGCCAGCACAATCGCCTCCACCTGCTGTTTCTCCACGAGATCGTGGACAATCGACAGGAAATCCGCCTCAAAAGGTTTGCCGATACCGCGGGATTTTACGTTCTCGATGGCGGCCACGATGCGCTCCTGAATCGACTCTTCGGGGGACACATAGGTAAACCCGGCTTTCTCCAGGGGGCCTCTGTAGAGCTCCTTGAGGTAGGGGACCATGCCCCCCAGGGCCACGACCCGCTTGCCGCCCCGAGCCATCTGGTGGAGGTCGCGAACCGCCACGTCCACAATGTTGATCACGGGGACCTTCACCTTGCGCTGGAGGTCATGGGCCCAAAAACAGGCGCTGTTACAGGGAATGGCGATGATGTCCACGGGGTAGGCCTGCAGCCTCCTGGCGGAGTCCAGCATCCCCTCGAGGGGTGACTCCTCGTCGTAAAGGAGCGCCCGGGAGCGGGAGGGGATGTGGGTGTTGTTGTCCACCACCGTGCGGATATGATCCCAGTCCTTGGGGGCGTCAGTGCCATCGAGGATGTTCTTCATGAACATCACCGTGGCGTAGGGACCCATGCCCCCGAGGATTCCGATAACTCTGTCGTTGTGTGGATTTTTCAGATTGGCCATGAACGCATCCTTACTGAGCGCCGGGGGCGCCGCAAATTACCATGGAGAGGGTTTGGTCCCCCCGTGCCACTGTGTGAGGTACCGGTCCAGGTTCTCACAGGTGGCACCCGTTGAGGTTTCCATGTATTTTTCATTAAATTTCTTTGAAATATCCCTGCAGCAGTCCCTGTCGTCCAGGGCCTTCTCCACCTGGGAGAAGAACTGCTCCGCGGAACGGGCCAGCATGCCGCCGTTCTCCTCGGGACCCATCTTCCACATGTATTTGGCGCTGGTGTCCACCATCTGTTTTTTTCGGCGGAAGCGCAGCAGGTAGTCCGTGTCGTCACGGAGCCCGTAGGGGTGAATGTGGATGGAGGGGACCCCCGTGAAATAGGCGTAGACCACAATGCCCGAGAAGTTGCTCACGATGAGGTCCGACAACAGCACGTCGAAGTAGTTGTCCCGGCCCACATTCTTGTATTTCAGGTATATATTGCCGTAGCGGCTGGAGATCTCCTCCAGGAAACTGAGGTAACGCGGCTCGTAGCGCTTCTTGTCGTGGAGCCGGAAGATGACGTTGGTCTCGCGCTCCGCGAGCAGTGAGAAGAGGCGGCTCAGAATGGCCTCCTCTTCCATGTCCCAGTTCTTGAACACCTCGCCGAAACCCCATGTGAAGCCCAGCAGCACCGTCTTGCGGTCCTTGTGCTCAAAGGGATAGTAGGCGGCGATCTCCTCACGGGAGACCTTTGGTTTCATGAGCATGTCTGAGTAGAGCATCCCCATGTTGAGACAGTTCTCCGGGTGAAATTTGGTGAACTCCCAGCGGTGATCCTTCTCGAACTGTCCGTATGTCTGATGGATAAAGTGGGGGTTGGGCTCCCGCACTCCGCCCACGAGCTTGTCCAGTTGTTCATGGACCGTCACAAACTCGATGTCTGCCCGCTGCTCTTTCCAGCCAAACCCGTGCCACAGATAGACCAGGTTCCTGAACACCTTTTTGGAGGGGATGTGGTTGTCGATGAAGAGAAAATCGGGATCGAACTTCTTGATCTTGCTCATGGCGAAGAGGGAAGAGCGCTCCACAAACTCCACATTGAAGGGCAGATGGCGGCAGACGGGCTCCTCCAGAAAGTCTTTGTAGTCATCCACCACCAGGAGCATCTCATCGTTGCTCCCGCTGTTGATCTTCTCCTGATAGTATTGGGCCATGGCGTAAATATCGCCTTGCATGGTGGTGGGATAAAAACAGACCTTCATGGGGAACTCCGGGGATGTGTGAAATCAGTCCAGGATAATAATGCGTTCGGCTTCTTCCCGGTCCTCCTGGGTGTCGATCTCGTACCAGCAGGTCTGGGGCATCTCGTTGGCATAAATATCCAGCATGTGGATGACGGTGTTAAAGAAAACATCATAGTAATAATTGACGTTTTCTGGAACAGAACAGAACTTCTCCAGCTCGCTGAAGATGAGATTTGTCTTGTCCCCCGTGGTCTTCACGATCCCCGCGGATTTGCACAGGGTGCGCTCTTTTTTGAGCGCCGCCAGCTTCTCGTCGCTGCGGATAATCTCGATGCGGGAGATGCGGTTGTCCGCCTCAACAAACACCTGGGAGCCCGTGAAGTGGGTGCCCGAACAGAACCAGTAGGATTTTTCATCGGCCATTTTGTGGGCCTCAAGGAAGTGCCGGTTGAAGAAGATGTCGGCCTCCATAATGAGCATGGGCTCATCGGCACCCACGGCGCCCCGGGCTAAAAGCAGGGAGTAGGAGTTGTTGGTGGACTCCCAGATGGTGTTCTCCACATAGGTCACCTTGAGGCCCTCGTGGGATTCACCAATGTTTTTCCGGAAGTAATCCGCCATATACCCGATCACGATCACCACCTCGGTGATGCCGGATTTCTTCAACTGGGTCAGGGCATTGAGGATAAGGGGCGTTCCGTGCACATCAATGAACGGTTTGGGTCTGTCGAGGGTGAGGTCCCCAAGGCGGGACCCGCGGCCGGCGGCGAGGATAACGGCTTTCATGCAACACTCCTGGAGCGTTTTTGATAAACGCAATAAAGAATAAGGTGAACTGGAACCAAGCCCAGCTTTCATGGGGAAAAAGGCCCATAATATTCCCCAAGGGTGGCCTGTTTATACCCCTTTTGTATGGAAACTCAACACATGGTGTGGGGGTTTTCCCAGTTTTTCCCCCCAAATCCCGGCCCCGGGTGGGGGGGATAAAGAGGGGAGGGGAAAATCACTTCACGGGTTTAACCACTTTTACCGGCTTCACTGCTTTCACGGGCGGTGGCGGTTTCACTGCTTTCACGGGTTTTACCGAATCCGGAGGTTTCACCGGCGTGGTGGTTTTCACAATGGAGAACTCCACCCGACGGTTGTCACCGTTGCACGCCCGGCGCAGGCGGCGACTTTTTATCTGGTCGCCGAGTTTGTTCAACGGTTGCCCATTGAGTATCTCTATGGCCAGGGAAAAACCAAGCGCATTCTGCGGGACATCATTCAGGCGCACCTCCCGCCTGAGGTGCTGACCCACAAGAAGCAGGGGTTCTCCGTTCCCTTACGCGAGTGGTTCCGCGGGGAACTGCGGGAACAACTCAAAGAGGCCGTCAATAGCCCTGTCTACCGGGCGAGCGGGCTGTTCGACCCCGCTTACGTCCACAAACTGCACCGACTCCACACTACTGAGGCGCTGGACCTCTCGTGGCAGATGTGGCAGTTGCTGATCTTTGCCCGCTGGCACGAGCAGCCGAACCCCACATGAGGTGAGCTCCTCTGCTCACGATACAGGAACTCGGTTGTATCTTCAGGGGCGGCAGGAGGCGACAAAGTCGCGGTTGGCGAGGTGCCAGTCCATGGTGAGGTCGAGGCCCTCCTCCAGGGTGACCTGGGGGGACCAGCCCAAGAGGTCCGCCGCTCGCCCAATCTCCGCCCAGGTGGAGACCATGTCCTCCCTGGCCATGGGCGCATGGAGGAGGATAGCCTTTTTTCCCGTCCGTGCCTCGATGAAAGCGACGAGATCATTGATGGAGCTCGGGGTTCGGCCACCGCCGAGGTTGATAACTTTGAACCCCAATGGCTTGAGGGCCAGGACCGTGCCCCGGGCGATGTCGTCAACGTAGGTGAAATCCCTGCTCTGGGTCCCATCCCCCGTTACGGTTATGGGTGTCTCCTCAATGATCCCCCGCGCGAACCGGAAGATGGACATATCGGGACGTCCCGCGGGGCCGAAGACCGTGAAGTAGCGGACGATGGAGACGTCGATCCCATA
>JAHJLU010000777.1 GCA_018821745.1 Myxococcota bacterium
CACCGCCTTGCCCGCCTCGGCCAGGGCATTGAGGTTGGACTGGGAGAGGAAATTGAAGCCCAGGCCCAACACGCGATAGAAAATCACATGGATAAGGAAAAGGTTACCATGAGGTTGACAAGCGTCAGGACGATGCCTTTGAGGGGCTGGGAGAGCTTCTGGTAGGGCCAGTCACCCAGGAGCATATGCTGCCACAGCCCCACCAGAATCATCACCGCGAGGTACATGACAAAGGGATAGGGGAAGAGCTTGACAGGACCCCGTATGTCGCTGAAGACAAACCAGGTCCCCCAGGCGATGAGGAAAAAGACGATGAAGGACAGAATTCCCGTAAGGGGCTGTCGGAATTTGGGTGCGGCATCGTGGGACATAAAACCTCCAGTGGGGAAAGGGGGAAATGTGCGCGCACCATACACAGTGGCATGTGGCTCCACAAGCATTATCGTGAAAAAGTGATGGCAGATTGGAAAAAAGAGGATAAGCTCTGCTACGATTTTGCACCAGGGATTATTAACACAGGCTGGACCTCATTTAGCGATGAGAGGAGAATCATGTATCGAATCTGTACCCCGCATTTTCTGGTAATTAGTATTATGTTTGTGCTGTTTGCAGGGTGTGATGACGACAGCACCGAAAATATATCCGCGGGAGAGGGAGCACCCAAAGCCATGATCCATGCGCCCCTGAGCACCTTTGTCGGGTCCACGGTGGTCCTCGACGGGCTGGCCTCCTCCGACCCCGACAGCGACAGCCTCTCCTTCCAGTGGACACTGATGGAGAGCCCCGAGGGTTCCGGGGCATTTATTTCCGCCAGCGCCGAGACTCCCTCCATCACCCCCGATCTCCCGGGCGCTTACCGGGTCTCCCTCACGGTCTCCGACGGCACCCATACGAGCCCCGCTTTCATCCACACCCTCATGGCCTTCGAGGCCCCTGAGCAGACTCTGTACGTTGACGCCCAGGCCGCAACCGGGGGCGATGGTTCCGAGGGTTCCCCCTTTGTCACTATTCAGGAGGCCGTAGACCAGGCCCAAAGCGGCGACACCATCATGGTGGCGGGTGGCGACTATCTCGAGTCCATCCTGATCCCGGACACCATGAGCCTCATCCTCATGGGTGGCTACGCCCCGGGGAATTTTGCCGTCCGCGACACCGAAGACTACCCCTCCCACATCATCTCTCAGACCACCACCGCGGGGATCTCCATGGATTTTGGCGGCAACGAGGGCGAAACGGGTCTCCTGATCATTGATGGCTTCACCATCAGCGCCGGCACCCGCGGCATCCGCATTGATGACCAGGGGAACGGCGGGATGCTCTTCCTCACCATCACCGGCAATACTATCCAGGAAAACTCGGGTCTCACCAGCGGCGACGACTACGGCGGCGGCATCTTTGCCCGGGCAGTCAGCACCATCATCGGTAATACGGTAACAAACAACTCTTGTGGAAAAGGAGGCGGCATCGCGGCCTTCCTCCAGAGTGACGACTACGGGGTGATCGTCTCCGACAACCTGGTTGCTGACAACGAAGCCTTCGCGGACCACGGCGGCGGCATCTATGTGGCCGCCTACCGGGGCACCATCAGCCACAACATCATCCGGAACAACGCTGTCATGGAGACCTACGGCTGGGCCGGGGGACTCATTATCGACGGCGGTATCTACGACGGGTACACCGACGGCATCTTTGTGGAGCTGTTCCACAATATCTACAGCGGCAACTTTGCCCCCTCCTCGGGGAGCGCCCTCTTCATTGATGAAGGTGCCAACGCCCGTATTCACCACGAGCTCATCTATGGTAACACCACCTCCGAGGGCTACTCCAGCGGCGCCATCTATGTGGACGGCGACCGGGGAACCACCCGGGCCATCACGCTCATGGAGCACTGCACCGTAGCCATGAATCAGGGTGGCGAAGGCAGCGTTGGCCAGGGCCTCTTCCTCCAGGGCGGCGTGGAGGTGCAGGTGCTTAACTCCGTGTTCTGGGGCAACCAGGGGGACACCTCTATCGACTTCTTCGTGGAGGAAGGCTCTTCACTGCAACTCTCCTACACACTCTATGGAGGTGGCCACGAAGGTGACGGCGCCTTTACCGAGGAGGAGAGCCTCCTTGATGATCCCCTCTTTGTTGACGAGGGTGGCGACGATTTTCATCTGAGATCCACAGCAGGCCACTTTGACGCGACCGCCCAGTCCTGGGTTATGGACGATGTTCACAGCCCCGGCATCGACAGCGGCGCGCCCCTCTCTGAGTGGCTGCGCGAGCCCTCCCCCAACGGCTCCCGGGTCAACCGGGGCGCCTACGGCAACACCCCTGAAGCCTCCAAAAGCGAATAGCTATTTCATCCTGAATCGTTTATGATTTAAAAGCGAACAATTGCAACAGTGTGGAACAGGGTCCCCGGGCACCGGGGGCATGGAGCACCACAGGGAAACGCCCATGAAACAATTCCTTTCAATAACCTTTTCGCTCGTCATCATGATTATCACTCTCCAAAGTGCCCGGGCCGAGATCCTGACCCTGCAGAACGACGGCTGGAATTCCGGTGATACGGCCTATGTCATCCCTGGATTCGCCCCGGGAGACGCGGCGGCGGTCACCCTGGGACCAGTTGACCAAATCAGCCACCTGACGAAAATCCACTTCATCTTCGGTGGCAGTACCACAACGCAGATCCTCACAGTGGTCGTGTATGGCGACACGGGCGACGCAACACCCGGGGCACAGCTCTACTCTGCGGACTATGAACTGACCGGCGCCGACAACGCGATTCAGGAGATTGACCTCGTCTCAGAGAATATCAGCATCCCGGCGGGAACCTCCATTCGAGTATCACTGGTATTTCAGCACACGGGGGCACCCTCGGTGGCCGGTGATGATGACGGGGACCACAAGGGCGATAGAAACTGGATCTTTTCCTACGACACGGGGACGTGGGCGCAGGCTGATTCCCTCGGAGTGACGAGGGACTGGATCATCCGCGCCATGGTGGACACCTATTGTGAACCCGCGGTGGAGTTCACCTGCGGCGATGACTCCTGTATCCTTTCCACACAAGTCTGCGATGGCACCGGCGACTGTCCGGGCGGTGACGACGAAACTGACTGCTCCTGCGACGGCGCAACCGAGTTCACCTGTGGTGATGACTCCTGCATATCCCGGGCCCTCCTTTGCGATGGCACCAGCGACTGCACCGACGGCTCCGACGAAGTTGACTGCTCCTGCGACGGCGCAACCGAGTTCACCTGTGGTGATGACTCCTGCATATCCCGGGCGCTCATTTGCGACGGCACCAGCGACTGCACCGACGGCTCCGACGAGACGGCCTGCCCCTGCGACGGCGCAACCGAGTTCACCTGCGGCGATGACTCCTGCGTTGTGGCCGATCTGACCTGTGACGGCACCAGTGACTGCTCCGACGGTTCCGACGAGTGGCCCCTCAACACGGCCTGCACCGATCCCGGGACCGATCCCGGGACCGATAAAGAGGAGAGCCAGTGCGGATGCAATTTCTCCGGGGGCAGTGACTCAGCCCTGCTCCCCCTGCTCCTTATGGGGATGTTAGGGGTCCTCTTCACCCGCCGCCGTCTGACCCGTCACCCCGGGGACAACCACTGAGCAATTAATCGTTAAAGGGGATCTTCGAGAAAGGCCAACGGCCTCTATCTGGACAAGGGCGAGTGGATGTGTGGCGCTGATTGAGTGAATGCAGCCCTTAATGGCATGTGTGTTTACGCGATACATGAATACGGATGGAGCAGCAATAAAAAGAGCAAAGGGGAGAGTGGCCATGGTGAAGGCCATACAGAAAAACGGGGTGAAAAAATCCCTATCGGAAGTGGATATGGGCAACAACACCGGCATGATCAGAGGGTCTGAGGCCGGAGGGGGTCATGTCCACCACATCTTCACCCACGCGCCAGGTGTTGATGTGCTTGATTGATTTACCCGTGGGCATGATGAAGACATGGTCGATGCGCATGGTGAGCGCTGCCGTTGGATCGCTGACATACTCGTCGAAGCAGCAGGTGAATCCGGGGTTGCTGGCATTTTTGTCAAGCCATGCATCGGTAAAGCCTGCGGCGAGAGCCTGATGATAGGGCTGGGAGATGGGATCTGCGGGTGAGGAGTTGAGATCACCCACCAAAATAATGGGGAGGGTTTCCATGGAGAGGATGGAGAGCAGTTCCATCATCTGTACTGCCTGGATCATAGCGAAGGCTTCGCCAACATCAAGGCCGGTCTCCAGGTGAACATTGACAAACCGGTAGGTTTCACCGCCGATGCGTGCGTCGATGGCGGAAAATCCGCGGGTGAACTGCACATTGACACCCGAGAGGTCCATGGCGACATTGTAGGTGAAGTTGTAATTGAAGACGTTGCTGGCGTGGACATCGTGACGCACCAGGATGACATCGGAATCCACCATGCGAAGATCGCTGACGATGGGGTAGCCTTCGGGGGTAAAGCCGCTGAACATGGGAAGTTCGATATCGGCGTTGTGGTTTACTGCAGCCACATTGTAATGGAGTCCACGGGCAGCGAGGGCCTGCTGGAGCACCGTCAGGAAGTCAATAACGGTAGTGGTGGCAGGCTCCGGGTTTCCATAGAGGAAATCGCCAGGGGTCTGCATGAGATACGAGGTCACCTCCTGGAGTCCAACCATCTGGGGGTTGTTCTCCAGAATCTCGTCAGCGAGGGCCTGGGCGCGCTCGGGGAAGTTGGTGTACTGTACCACGCCGAATACTTCGGTAACGGCCATGGGCACAGCGTAGGGATCACTTGAAGTCATGGCGGCTTCCACCACCTTGAAGATATCAGCACCAAGATAAAGATTGCGAGTCATCACCTTGATGTTTTTCTTTTTTCCGTTCTGATTGCAATTGCCCGCCATGGCCTGGGAGGGCAAGAAGATCACAATGGCCATAAGCGCGACGATCAGACGGGATACAATGACAAACCTAATGCTGATTCCGTTTTTCTTCATGCGATTTCCTCCTGGTTGTGCTGTTCAATATTTACAGGACAGCGGATTTTTTCATGGTGAGACGGGAGCAACACAGTCATTCCTCCTGCCGGGCGTGGTGTGGGGTCACCTTTATCCGGAATAATTCTATTGTACCTGTAATATTTTACCGATTCAATAACAAAAGAGGAAAAATTTTAATGTAGATTACATAATTTACCTGGCCTGTAATCATGATTTTTTCTGTGTCCCTCTGAATCCCCATACCCAATGGGAGATTTTGTGGTAAATTCAACCCTATGAACGCCGACATTCACTTCTTAATTAAAACCCTCACCCTCGCATTCAACCTCACCGGAAAAAAACTCTACGGTGCTGTTGGCATCGGCGTACTTTTTCTCCTGGTGATCTTTCTGGTGCTGCTCACCCGCAAGAAGACCTCCCCTTATATTCGCAAGCTCCTCTCCATCTCCTTTCCTTCCACATGGCGAACCATCCTGCTCGAGCAGTTTCCCCTTTACTCCAAGCTGCCGGCCAAAACCCGGGACAACCTGAACAAACACATCCAGGTCTTCCTGGGCACAAAGGATTTTGAGGGTGCAAGCGACCTGGAAGTCACCGAGGAAATCCGCCTCATAATTGCCGCCCAGGCGTGCCTGCTCATTTGCAATATTGATCCGGACTACAGCTGCTACCAGCATGTCTCCAGGGTGGTCGTTCACCCCCGGCAATTCCAAAAAACTGACACCGGTGAAGAGCTCACCGACGGTGTGGCTGTTGCGCCTTTCCTGGACGAGAATGGTGTGGTACCCGGGGAGATCCATCTCTCCTGGAGCGAAGTGCAGACAGGAATTGCCGACGGTAAAGATGGCTACAATCCCGTCTTTCATTATTTCGCCCGGGCCCTCGATCAGGAAGACATGGAAGAGGATGGAGTCCCCAGCAACCTCATCGGCGACAAGGTCTCATGGATACACGTGTGGCACTCGTATTTCCAGAAGTTCCAGATGCAGGTCAGGGCCGGAGAGACCACAACCCTCGACCAGAGTGCATCCCGCAGTCTTCCCGAGTTCTTTGCCGTCGCCACGGAAGTTTTTTTCGAGTCTCCACAGAAGCTGCTCAGGGAATCCCCGGGGCTATATAATAAACTGCGTTTCTTTTACCGCCAGGATCCTTCCCAGTACTAGATCCGGCATCGTACCCACGGAGGTCATCTTGAGAATCGTTGCCATTCCCCTTATCCTCGCCCTGGTCTTTTTTGTCGCTGCCTGTGACGATGACTCCAGTAACAACGCCAACAATATCAACAACACTAACAACACTAACAACACCAACAATAACCTGGGATATTGCGGCGACTCGCTGATCCGGGGTGATGAAGAGTGCGATGACGGCAACTTCCAGGATGGCGACGGCTGTTCCTCCACCTGCATGCTGGAATATTCCTGCGGGGACGGCACCAGGGAGTTCACCGAGATATGCGATGACGCGGATTTTGGTGGACGCAACTGTGTGAGTGAGGGATACCTCACAGGCGAGCTCCAGTGCAGTGAATCATGCACCCTCGACCTCAGCACCTGCAGTGAAGACGCCACAGGACTCGATATTCTGGGCTGGTACAAGCTTGATTCCCTCTCGGGGCAAGAGTACAACTATGCCACTTCCACCAACCTGTGCGTCCCCCACTCCCTGCGTGAAGACGCCATTATCCGGGACTATCCCTCACCCATCGGCAGCGGGATTTTCTTCGACGGCAGCTTCGATCTCCGTGGTTTCATGGACTGTGGCCCCGGATTCAACGGGATGGACCAGCTCACGGTGGAGGCATGGATTGAGGTGGGAACCTACCCCATGGACCTCGCCATGATCGTCTCCTCGGTGTCCTCCTATGACGCAACGGGCCTGGCATTCTACCTGGGACTGAACGGAGACTTCAAACTCGAAGCCGCCGTGGGTGACTGGGACAATGTGGCGGTCTCCACCTCCAATATTATTACCCGTGAGTGGCATCACGTCGCGTTCACCTATGACGGTTCAGAAATCACCATCTTCCTTGACGGCGAGGTCGACTCCGTGACTGCCCACGCCGTGGGCGGCGTCCCCACCCTGAGCAGCGACAACAGCCGGGTCTACCTGGCCAACAATTACCTGGAGAATGTTGCCGAGATGGAGCACTACTACACGGGTGGCCTTGATGAACTCAAGTTATGGAGCGTGGTCCGCACACAAGAAGAGATTTGTTACGATGCGGGGGGTGTCTTCAACACTGAGGCAGAGACCTGCCTGCTGACCGTGGCGGATTAAAGCAATTTATCCCGGAGCTTCTCAATTGCCCGGGCGTGAATCCGGCATCCCCAGGAACGGGAACGTCCCAACTCTTCACTCAAATCCTTGAGTGTTTTATCTTCGCAATACACCCCCTCGATAATCCGGCGCTCTGTCTCGTCGAGGACGTGGAGATTCTCCCTGAGTCGAGGAATCATCTGGGAGTAAGTGGACTCCTCCTCGGGAGTCCTGGTCTCGTCAGCCAGTATGCTTTCTGTGGTGTCCATGGAGAAGACATAGATGGTGGCCAAGCTTTTCAACGCGCCACCGAGAGCACCCATTGCCTCACCGGTTGAGGTGGGAGTGGTGCCGCCCGGGAAGGCCTGTGACAAATATTCCGAGGCGCCCTCCTCGGCTCTGAGCACCCGGGAATTTTTTCTATGGACCACGGAGTTGCTCCGCAGCCCGTCCAGAATGGCACCCCTGACCCGATACCATGAGAAGGTGGAGAAGCGGTTCCCCGATTTGGGATCATACCGCTCCGCCGCTTCATAGAGGCCAAGGGTCCCCATGGCGATGAGGTCGTCGATCTCTATGCAATCTTTGGGAATTGTCCGGTACACCTGGTTGGCTATTTTACGAACCATGTTCAGATGACTCTCTACCAATTCCTGACGCCATGGATCCATTAATATTACCCCCGGCTAAAAGAGGACAACCGTACGGGTCACACAGACAATCGCCTATTTTCGGGTTGCGCTGAAGAGTTTCGTACCATCGGGCAACACTTTGATGAGCTCGAAGGAGAGGACATTGACTCCAAGGCGCAGAGTCCGTTTTCCCGGTTGCTTAACCTGGAGTATATCATTTTCACGCTCGAATTTAACAACCAAACACTCTCCGAATTTAAAATGTCTGATGTGATCACCGGCCTCTGGAATGGTGGGATCTTCTTCGGAGTAGACTTCTTCGGGCACCGGAGTCTCCTGCACGGGCG
>JAHJLU010000778.1 GCA_018821745.1 Myxococcota bacterium
CTGCGGGGGCTCGCTCCGGTGCAGGAGCTCCATGGGGATTGCCAGGGGATTCCCCTTATTGTGGAGGAAATCACCCACGATCCCGTTGAGGATGGGGAGGAGCGGGTGGGGTTTTTGGGGGAGCGGCGGTTCTGCAGTGTCTGGAGTGTTGGTGTTTATGCTGTCCTCTTCAAGCGGGACAACCATCCTGGGGCTCAACAGCGCTGCCTTTGCCAGGGTCCCCACTGTCCGGTTAACGAGCCGGATTGCCTCGTAAACAACGGTGGAGCCGGCTATCTGTACCTCGCCAATGATTTTGGCGGCCTTTGGCTCCCCCAGGAGCGCCTGTATTGTGTCGCAACTCTCCTTTATCATGGTCACATGGACCTGCCTGACAGCCTGAACCCCGCCGTCCACTGCGCTCTGCAACAAATCTACCAGTCCCTTGCCTTTGTCCACGGCTTCCTCCATTTTTGCGGGAGCGATTCCCCGGGGTGTCCTCTGCTACGTTTTAATGGTATGTGGTTTTGAACTTTACACAAGGTCCAAAAGGGACTTCGACGGTCGATTGGCGTGAAAGATTGACGGGGAAGGTTGTCTCAGAGGGCGGCGGCGGGTGGTGGGGTGTCACCTTCGCCGGGCAGCTCTTCGTCGAAGATGCCCCGGTCCCGGTGGGGCTCCCCGTGGGGTTCCATGTGAATGAGCACGTCTCCCACATTTGGGCCCTCGGCAAGCAGTCGATCCTTGAGGAGGGTGGCGATGTCATGGCCCCTGGAGACGCTGAGGGTCCCGTCAACCGTGATGTGGACGTCCACCACCAGCCATGAGCCATGAAAACGTGTCCTGAGCCCGTGGATACCCATGATGCCGTCAGTGGATCCGGCGATCTCCCTGATCTGCTGCAGCTCGGCATCGGAGGCGCCCCGATCCATGAGCTGGGAGAGGGACGGTGCCATGATGGACCACGCGCCATGGAGAATGAAGATGGAAACCAAAAATGCGCACACCGCGTCGAGGTAGACCAGGTTGGGCCACCGAGAAGTGATGATCAGGGTGACCAGGACAGGGATGGAGGAGAGGGCGTCGCTGCGGTGGTGCCAGGCGTTGGCCACAACGGCGCTGCTCCCGAGATCTTTGCCCTTTTTACGGGTCCAGTGATAGAGCAGCTCCTTGAACACAATGGAGAGACCCGCTGCCCACAGGGCGGATTTTGTGGGGACAGCTGTCCGGGCCGATCCAATGGAGGAGAGTGCCGAAAAGGCGATCCCCAGGCCCGCGGCGACCAGAAACAGGCCGATGATGGTTGTGACGATGGACTCCACCCTGCGGTGCCCATAGGGGTGTTCGTCGTCGGCTGGCTTGGACCAGATGCGCACGCCCACCAGGAGCACCACGTCGGTGATGGAGTCGGAGAGGGAGTGGGCGGCGTCGGCACCCAGAGAGTAACTGGAGCCAAGGATAGCCCCCGCAGCCTTGAAAAGCGTGAGAAGTAGATTGACCACAAAGCCTACGGCGGCAATATAGGTGACATCCCTGATAAATTGGTTGTTCTTTGAAGAAGACATGATAGACGGTGAAAGATTATTTGTCTTTCTTGTCTTTTTTCTCTTTTTTGTCTTTCTTCTCTTTGTCGCCCTTCTCTTTTTTCTCCTCATTCCAGACGACCTTGTCCTTCTCGATGGAGATGATAAAGGACTTGTTCTCTATGCTGTCGAGGACTTTGAAGTTCCCGTGCTGGTCGTGGATCTGCTTGAGGAGCTCCAGGATTTTGCCGTGTTGTTCTTCGTCTCCGAGTTTCCCGTTGATGATTTTTTCAAATTCGGGCATTTCTACTTGCTGCATAATAACCTCCGATGATGCTTATTGTAACAACACAATATGGCGATCTCCACAAGCTGAAACTGAAGTCTATAGTATCTATTTTACGCAACTATGAGCCTTGAGAGTGTGTCGGCTCACAGGACCCTTATAATAAATTGCCAAAAACCTTGAATTAACACCGCGGGAAATCTACCATCCGCTCAACCGCACGCCGACCAAGGTGCCTTCGGAGGAACCGTGAATATTCTCAAAGCTGTCCTGGAACACGAAGTTTATCCCGCTCTGGGGTGTACCGAACCCATCGCCGTGGCATACGCCGCCTCCCTGGCTGCCAGTGTAAACCCCGGGCCCCTCGTTGCCCTGAAGATCGTGGTTGATCCCGCTGTCTATAAAAACGGGTTTGCCGTTAATGTGCCGGGCACCGGGGGAGAGCGGGGAAATCTGATCGCCGGTGTTCTGGGGGCGCTGCTGGGGACTCCCCAGTTGAAAATGGAGATCCTCAAGGGGGTGACACAGGCCCATGTGGAGGAAGCCCATGCCCATATGGCCGGAGGAGTCGCCTCCATTACCTATGATTCGGCCCGAAAATCCCTCTTTATCGACGTGGTACTCACCACGGCGGAGCACACTTCACGGGCGATCATCGAGGGCTCCCACACCAACGTCACTCTGGTGGAGCTGGACGGGGTCGCAGTGAAGCGGGGTGAGCGGCCTGTGGAGGTGGGGGAAAAACCCTACCGCGAGACCCTTGGGAGCATGGGTATCAAAGATTTTGTGGACATGGTGGAGGAGCTTGATGCCAAAGACACGGCCTTCATCCGGGAGGGAATCTTCATGAACCTGGAGGTTGCCCGGGTGGGGCAGACCCTCCACAAGGTGGGCTACTATGTGGCGGATCTACGGGAGAAGGGATTTTTGGTCAATGATGTCTTCTCCTCCTCGAAGATCCTCACCGCTTCCGCCGCCGATGCCCGCATGGCCGGACTCTCCTATCCGGTCATGGCCTCGGGAGGCAGCGGAAATCAGGGGATTGTGGCCATTTTGGTGCCCTATAATGTGGGAAAATATTTTTCCATCCCCGAGGAGACCATCATCAAATCCATCGCCCTCTCCCACCTGGTCAACAGCTACGTCAAATGTTTCACCGGTGATCTTTCCCCCTTGTGCGGCTGTGCCATCGCTTCGGGGGTCGGAGCGGCCGTGGCCCTCGTCTATCAGCAGCGAGGTGCAAATATGGAGCAGATGACCCTGGCGGTTAACAATGTAATAGCTGATCTCGGGGGGATGCTCTGCGATGGAGCCAAGGGAGGGTGTGCCCTCAAGGTGGCCAGCTCCACCGATACGGCGATCCTCTCCGCCTATATGGCCATCAACGGCCACGGGATCACCCAGCAGGAGGGGTTTGTGGGGAAAACCGCCGAGGAGACGATTCAGTACCTCGGGCGGATCGGGAAACTGGGGATGGCGGGGGCCGACGACACTATGCTGGCCATTATGCTCTCCAAAGAGCAACTTTGCCCCAACTGAACACAATTGACAGAAACTCAGTACTCTGTTTTTCGGTAGAGCCAGGCGGCAAGGATTCCGGCGAGGGCACCGCTCATGTGACCCTCCCAGGAGACGGGCCCCGTTCTGGGAATAAGGCCCCACAGCAGGGATGTGCCGTAGACGAGGGTGACGAGAATGGCCAGAATGATGGGTCCTATGCGTTTTCTGAAGAGCCCGCTGCTGATGAGGTAGGTGGCCATGCCGAAGATCAGCAGGGAGGCGCCCACGTGGACCGCGTGGCGGCCGAAGACCCACACCAGAAAACCACCACCGACAACGATAATGCCGATGGCATCGCGGGCTGTACGCCGGTAGAAATAGAGCATGGTGAACCCCAGAAATACCAGGGGGATTGTGTTGGAGATTAGGTGAAAGAGCCCACCGTGGATGAAGGGGGAGGTGAAAATTCCCAGAAGCGCGATGAGCCTTCGGGGATAGATCCCCAGTTGGGTGATGTCGGGGAAGATCCTCAGGGTATCGTTGATGAGGTCGATGGCCCAGATTCCCCACAGGATGGCGATGAAAATTCCAGTGGTTTTCAGAGCCAAAAATGCATTTGAGCCCCGTGAACCCTTGCCGGAACTATTTTTTTTCTGTGCCATTGGATTTTTCCTTGGAAACCTTCTGTGGTCCCCCTGAGAGCTGCAGTTTAAAGCCCTTCATGACCATGCCCGCCGCTTTTTTGGCCAGGTCCAGCTCTTTTTGGGGCGCCGCGCTCTTCCAGTTCATGTCGAGGGGCACCACCAGAACTTCGGCGCCGTCTCCCATGAGCAGGTTCTTTCCGTCGTGGGAGAGGTCCATGGCGAAGATTTCGAAGTTACCGTAGATGATGCGGAGCTGCTTGCCGGTGGTCATGGACCAGATGCGCACGGTCCGGTCATCGGAGGATGTGGCGAAGTATTTGCCGTCGTGAGAGACGGTCACGGAGTTGACCCAGGCCTCGTGCCCGGTCATTTCACGTTCCTTGATGCCGAGGGGATACTTCCACTGGATGATTTTACCCCGCTTGCCGCATGAGAGCAGGGATTTGCCGTCGGGAGAGAAGGCGACACCTGTCACCCAGTCGCCGTGGGCCCGAAGGGAGTTGATCTCGGGGCCTGCGGCCACGTCACTGATGCGAACGGTGTTGTCGTTGCCAACGGACGCAATGACTTTATTGTCGGGGGAGAAGGCGATCCCCCACACACGCTCTGTATGGTGTTTGAGATCCTGGAGCTGTTCACCCGTGGCGGCGCTCCAGATCTTGACGGTCTTGTCCTGTGAGGATGAGGCGATATACTTGCCGTTGGGTGACCATTTGACGCTGTAGATGCCCGCGCTGTGACCCACCAGGGTCATGAGGAGCTTGCCCGTAGCCACATCCCAGACCTTGACGGTCTTGTCCATGGAAGCGGTGGCAAGCTTGGTGCCATCGGGGGAGAAGTCGACTCCCCACACCCGCTTCTCATGGGCGAAGGGGCTCTTTTTGCCCATGGAGAGGTTGTGGATCAGTTTGTGTGCTTTGAGATCCCAGATTTTGACGGTCTTATCCCAGCTGCCCGAGGCGATGAGGGCGCCATTGGGAGAGAAGGCCACCCCGTTGACGGTCTGGGAGTGACCCCTGAAGACACGGATGCGGCGGGTGGGGATGATCTCCCAGGAGCGCAGTTTCTGATCCCTGCCTGCGGTATAGATGAATTTGCCGTCGTGGGAGAAGCTCACGTCGTTGATGATGTCGTTGTGGGCTTTTACCGTGAGCAGGGGAGATCCCGAGGCGACCTCCCAGATTATGAGGAGGGAGTCTTCCCCTACGGAGGCGAGGATATTGCCATCGGGAGAGAAATGAATTCCAAGGACTCTCCCCCGGTGCCCCTTGAGGGTCTTCATTAATTCACCGCTCCTGGGGTCCCAGATCTTTATGGTCTTGTCCCAGCTGGAGGTGGCGACCCGAAGGCCGTCGGGGGAGAAGGCGATGTCGTACAGGTGGTCGGAGTGTCCCACCAGGTTGGAGACCAGGGTCCCGGTTTTTGAGTCCCAGGTTTTGGCCCGGCGATCCCAGGAGGCGGTGCCGATATAGCGGCCATCGGGGGAAAATGTAGCGCTGTAGATGAAGTTGCGGTGCCCGTTACTGTAGAGCTCCGGGAGGATTTTCCACTTTTTGTTGTAGACTCTCCCGTTGGAATAATGCAACCCGAGGGATTTATACCAGGCGATTCTGGCATGAAGGTTCCATGAGTCGTTTTTCATCTCGTTGGGCTGGTATGCGATGGATTTCCCCGGCTCGATCTTCATGATATTCATGCCCGAACTCACCTCCCAGACGATCGCAGAGTGATCCAGGGATGCGGAGATGATGCGGCTGTCATCGGCGGAAAACTGCACCGATGAGACCTCGTCCTGGTGCTCGAGCATGGTGGTGATGTTGCGCCCGGACCGGGTGTCCCAGATCTTCACGGCGCGGTCCGCGCTCCCCGTGACGAGAAAGCGGGAGTCGGAGGTGAGATCCACGCTGTTGACGACGCCCATGTGACCGGCGATTTTCCGGGTTACTGTTCCCGTGGCGAGATCGATGATCCGGGCGAGGTTGTCGCGGCACCCCACCGCCGCCAGTTTTCCGTCATCGGAGACCGCCAGGGAGGTCGCCTGGGCCTCCACGTCGATGATGCTTTTCAGTTTGACCGCATAACTGATGTGGGTCCTGTAGAGTTTGGACTCGGTCTCGAGGATCAACTCCTGGGTGGAGGGGGTGGCCTTTGCAAACTCCTCGGAATAGAAGGGGCTGCGGGGATTTCCCGGATTATGCAAAAGGGCCATGGCTGCATAAATCCGCGACTCCAGCAGCTTGGTCTCCCGCTCCAGACGGTAGGATTTTTCATTGAGGGTCTGAGCAATGTGGTAGTTGGCGGTGTTTCGCTCTTTTATCTCCTTGGCGATGGCGACCTGCATGCGATCCCTCGCGAGGAGTTCCTTTTTGTAGGCGTAGGAGATGAAGACCAGGGTGGCGATAAGGGCGAGCAGGATGAGCCCTGCCGCTGCGAGCGGGACTTTGTTGTTCTTGGCGAAGCGCCTGATCAGGTCCCACTTGCTGTAGTCGTAGGCGGAGATGCGCTCTCCGGCCATATATCGATCGATGTCCTGCACCAGCTCCAGCGAGGAGTGATACCGATCCCGTTTTTCCTTCTCCAGAGCCTTCTCTGTGATGGCGGCGAGTTCGAAGGGTGCCTGCTCTTCAACCTCGGCCACGGGGGTGACCCGGTAGCCCAGCACCATATTGATTGTCTCCCAGGCGGTGTTGCCCTCGAAGGGTGGAAAGCCTGTGAGGAGCTCATAGAGGACCGCTCCCAGTGAGTAGACATCGGAGAGCTCGTCAATGGAACTGATGTCTCCACGCGCCTGCTCCGGGGGCATGTAGGAGGGGGTCCCCATGGCACGGCCATCTATGGTCTTGCTGGATTGGGAGTTCTGTTGCGTGTAAATATTGACCGCCTCTTCGCTCTCCCCTTTGACCTTGGCGAGTCCCCAGTCCAAAACAACGGTCTCGCCAAACTCCCCGATCATGATGTTTTCGGGCTTTATATCGCGGTGGATGACACCCTTGGAGTGGGCGTAGGAGATGGCGTTGCACAGATCACGAAAGTGGGGAAGCAGGGCCAGGCGCTCCTTGACGGATTTGGCCTCGTAGATAGCGTCTGCCAGGGTCCGTCCCTTGACGAAGCGCATGGTGTAATAGAGGGTGTCGTCCTTGCGCTGGCCGATCTCGTATACGGGAACAATGTTGGGGTGCTCCAGCCTTCCAGTGACCGTGGCCTCGCGCAGGAAGCGGGAATTGACCGCCTCCACCTGGTGGGAGATCATCGCGGTCTCTTCCTCTGAGAGATTTCTGTCCAGGTTTCCGTAATTGTTGGGGAGCAGCTCCTTGATGGCGATCTCGCGCCCCATGTGCTCGTCGTTGGCCACCAGGATGCGACCGATTCCGCCTCTGGCCATCTCCTGGTATATGGTGTATCGGCCGTCCTCTTCGCGGGTGATGGTGCGATCGGGGTGGATGGTGTATCGGGACTCGTATCCCATTTGGGCGGCGCTGGGGTCGAAATCCACCTGAATGGTGGTGAGCCCGCCGGTTTTATTGGTCTGGTCCGTGTCCTGATCGAAGTTTTTGTTTTCCATGGCCATGCGGGTTTTCTGGTCCATGGAGCTGGCCACCATCACCTTGAGGGCATCGAATTTTTTCTTGCCCAGCTTCTGTTTGAGGCGGCTCATAATGTCTTTGGAAGGATCCACCACATAGGAATAGAAGATGTTGGTGAATTCCTGTGAGGTAATGTACCCGTTTCGCTGTGCAAACACCGCGTAGAGGACATCGTCGTGCATGGGGCAAAATCTCCTTTTGGAAGCAAAATCGAAAGGACCGGGGATGGTCCCCCTGCAAACCCACATTAGCATAGACCATTTGGAGCATTTTTAGTATCGTTTTTCACAATGAATCAGCAAACTCCCGTGATTTACGAGAATGGTATTTTTATTGACGTACAGCAGGGGCGAACCCTCCCGCCCTCCTGGCGGCTCGAGGTGCGTAACGGGGAGATCGCAGCCATGGGTCCCAAGGTTTTTGGCCGTGGTGGTGAGCGGTGTATTGATCTCGGGGGCGCCTTTGTGGTCCCCGGCCTCATCAACGCCCACGCCCATATCCATCTGGCCATGCCCGCAATCGCCGCTTCCCTGAAGACCTTTCTTGTGGGGCGGGTGCTGCGGTCGGGGCAGGTGAAACGCACCCTCACCAGTGCCCTGGAGCACGGCGTCACCACCATTCGGGACGGCGCCACAGAAGACCTGGGGGACTCTTCAGATATCAACCGGATGCGTGAACAGGGCCTCCTGGTGGCGCCGCGGATTGTGCAGGCGGTGGCTGTTTCCATGGAGGGCTCCTGCTGGACCAGGCAGCGGGGGATGGGGACCCGTGTCCAGCACGCATTGGCGGGACTGCCCCATCTCACCTATGAACATCCCCGCAGCGGCGCCGTGACTTTTCCCCGGGGGGCATCATCCGGGGAGGTCCGCGCAGCGGTTGACAAAGCAGTGATGGAGCGGCATGCCCGCGCCATAAAGGTGTATGATCAGCGAGAAGCACTTGTTTCCTTCAGGCCGGGGGCACCGCTCATGTCCAAAGATCACCTGTCCGCTATTGTGGAGCAGGCCCACGCCCACGGGGTCCCGGTGATCATGCATCAGTTCAGTGTGGAGTCTTTTCGGCGAGGAGTGGAGGCCGGAGTGGATGTCATGGTTCATCTTCCCCTGGATGAACCGCTGACCGCCGATGATGTGAGCCGTTTCATCCACGGGAACACCATACTGGAGCCCACGCTCAGTCTTCTCGGCGCCCTGTGTTTCAGGGGAGTGCTCCCCTCCTTTGAAGAAAAGCGCATGGCCACGGTGGAGAAGCTGCGGCACATCCTGATCGGGACCCTTGGGGACTACTGGCTCCCACCCCTGGCACGGGGAGCTGCCGCGGATCTGCAGCGGGTTGCCCGGGGGAACACAAAACTCCTGAATCTCCTCGATTTCTCTGCCGCTTATGCGTATCACGCCCCCCTCATCAACCACGGCGTCAGCAATCTGCGAAGGCTCTTCGACGCGGGAGCGACCGTCGCCTGCGGAAACGACGGCGGGATCCCGCCACTCACCGCTGCCATGGTGGGGCTGGAGCTTGCTCACCTCGAGGCGTTCCTGGACGGTTCGGAAAATAGACGGCGCTTTGATGCGCTGCACGCGCTGCAGGCGGTCACGGGGAATGCGGCCAGATCCCTGGCCTATGAGAATCTTCACGGCGTGATTGAGCCCGGCGCAAGAGCCGATTTGGTCGCCTATGGTGTCAATCCCCTGGTGGATGCCTCCTGCCTGGGGGGTCCCGCCACGGCGGTCATCATGGAGGGAGAGGTTGTTTTCTCGGCTCCCGTGTGAGGGTGTGGCAGGGTCGTCACGGTACATGCCCTGAAAATATGTCTTTTTTTTGAGGTAATTCGTTGTTACAATATGGCGGGGCTCATAAATCCCTTGAATTCCCGGCGTGATGTTGGCCCCCAAGGAAGAACCATATGCCTATCAGCGTCATGATCGCCGATGATCACCCCATTGTTCGGGATGGTATCAAATCGGCGATCCACAGCAGAGAGCAGGATATTATCATTGTTGCGGAAGCTGCCAACGGACAGGAGCTTCTGGAGATGGCCCAGGTGGTCAAGAGTGACGTCTATGTTATTGACGTGATGATGCCCGTCCTCAACGGACTGGAGACCCTCAAGAGGCTGCTTAAACTGAAAGAGGACGCCAGGGTCATTATGCTCAGCGTCTACGACACCCGTGAATACGTGGAGAAGGCGCTGCTGTTCGGAGCCCGGGGCTATGTGCTCAAAGACGAGAACACTTCGGGGATCGTCAAGGCCATCCGTGAGGTCGCCGGGGGTGGATTCTACCTGAGCCCCCGGGTGGCCAATTTTATCATCGAGGGGTTTGTATCAAGGGTGACCCGGGAGGGCAAAATCCGCGGGTTGACGGACCGCGAGCGGGAGATTCTCCAGCTCCTGGCCGAGGGGCTCTCCAGTAAAGAGGTGGCAGAGCGC
>JAHJLU010000779.1 GCA_018821745.1 Myxococcota bacterium
CAAAGACCGGCGTGAAGACATGGACGCCTTCCCGCACTTTCTCCGCCCAGAGATGGATCTCTTCATCGGAGGAGAGATCCACGATCCGTGCGGCACGCTCTGTGGGATAGATCTTCTTCAATTGATGGCGGACGATCTCAGACTTCCAGTCAACCGTATCAATGTAATCACCGATCTGCTTGCCCAGCTCGAGAGCCGCAAGACCCAGATGGGTCTCGAGGATCTGTCCAACGTTCATACGAGAAGGAACGCCAAGGGGGTTCAGCACGATATCCACGGGGGTACCGTCTGCCATATAGGGCATATCCTCTTCGGGCAGAATTCTGGACACAACACCCTTGTTACCGTGACGACCGGCCATTTTGTCGCCCACGGAGAGCTTCCTCTTGATGGCCAGATGCACTTTCACCTTTTTCAGAACGCCGGTGTTGAGTTCATCGGATTTGGTGAGGCGGGTGATTTTCTCGGAATAGTAGGTCTCGATTTCATGGATGGAGGTCTCCAGGGTTCTGGCGAGGCTCTCCATTTTATTCTCGATGATACCATTGGAGTCCTTGATCTGGATCTCTTTCCAGAAACGCCTGGGCACCCTGCTCAGGCTCATCTCGTCAATGGCCACACCCTTGGGCAGAAGAACCTTGCCGTTCTCGTCGATGAGGCGGGCCGAGGTCTCCATGCCGATGATGTTCTTTTTCATGTTGGAGTAGAAACTCTCGGAGAGGATCCGGATCTCGTCAGACTGATCCGTCAGATATTTCTCGCGCAGAGCGTCTTCTATCTCCAGGGAGCGCTTGTCACGCTCCTGGCCGCGACGGGAGAAGATCTGGGCTCCGATGACGATCCCGGTTACGCCCGGGGGGACCCTCAGGGAGGTGTCCTTCACGTCGCCGGCTTTTTCACCGAAGATGGCCTTGAGGAGTTTTTCCTCGGGAGTGAGCTGGGTCTCTCCCTTGGGAGTCACTTTACCAACCAGTATGTCGCCGGACTTCACCTCGGCGCCAACACGGATAATCCCGCTCTCGTCGAGGTCGCTCAGGGCCTCTTCGCTCACGTTGGGGATATCACGGGTGATCTCCTCACCGCCCAGTTTGGTCTCCTTGGCGTCACACTCAAACTCTTCAATATGGATGGAGGTGAAGGTATCGTCCTTTACCAACCGCTCATTGATGAGAATGGAGTCCTCGAAGTTATACCCGGACCAGGGCATGAAGGCGACAACGACATTCTGGCCCAGAGCGAGCTCGCCCATCTCCGTGGCGGGACCATCGGAAATAACATCCCCCGCTCTGACCGTGTCGCCCACATTGACAATGGGTTTCTGGTTGAAGCAGGTGTTCTGGTTGGTTCTGCGGAACTTGACCAGGTTATAGATATCGGGTTTATAGGAGGCGAAATCCAGTTCATCGGTGTGAACGTCGGGTTTCACCACAATCCTTGAACCGTCAACCATAACGACGGTACCGGGTCTCTTGGCAACTACCGTGACACCGGAATCACGGGCGATATTGGGCTCCAATTTTGTGGCCACCAGCGGAGAGCGGGTTTTCACAAGCGGCACAGCCTGACGCTGCATGTTGGCACCCATGAGCGCGCGGTTGGCGTCGTCATGTTCGAGGAAGGGGATGATGGAGGCGGCGACACTCACCAACTGCTCCGGGGCCACGTCCACCAGCTCCACTTCCGAGGGGACAACATTGAGATACTCTCCATGATGTCGAACACTGCAGAAGGGAGAACTGATCCGATCGTTTTCATCGAAATCGACCGTGGCTTCCGTGATCTTTTTATCTTCTTCCTCAAGAGCGCTGTAATACCGAATGGTGCTCAGAGTGTTGTTGATCACACCATCCTCGACCAGACGATAGGGCGTCTCAATAAATCCGAACTCATTGATCCGCGCATGGGAGGCGAGGGAGGCGATAAGACCGATGTTTGGGCCCTCGGGCGTCTCGATGGGGCAGATTCGACCATAATGGGTAGAGTGAACGTCGCGGACGTCGAAGCCGGCTCGCTCTCTCGTGAGGCCGCCAGGGCCGAGGGCAGAGAGGCGGCGCTTATGGGTAATCTCCGACAGCGGATTGGTCTGGTCCATGAACTGGGAGAGCTGGCTCGATGAGAAATATTCCCGCACGGCGCTGGCAACAGGCCGTGAGTTAATGAGGTCGTGGGGCATGGAGGTTTCCATCTCCCCGGACGTCGCCATACGCTCACGAACGGCTCTCTTGAGTCTCTCGAGTCCGTTACGGTAGGTACCTTCAAGGAGCTCGCCTACGGCGCGCACCCTTCTGTTACCGAGATGATCGATATCATCTATGGTGCCGCGATTTTCACGCAGGCGCAGAATAAACTGTATGGTCTCGATGATATCCCGCTTGTACAGGATGGTGTCATCAGTGGGATCTTTGTATTTGAATTTAAGATTGATCTTCATCCTGCCGACGCGGGACAAGTCATATCTTTTGGGATCGAAGAAGAGGGTCTCGAAATAATTGGTAGCGGTCTCCAGTGTGGGTGGCTCACCGGGTCTGAGGCGCTTGTATATTTCGATAAGTGCTTCTTCGAGCGTGTTGATCTTGTCGATGGTCGCCGTGTTCCGGAGGTAACCATGGACATGCCGATCATCAATATAATAAATTTTGAATTTTTCGATCCCTGCTTCACGGATATTCTTGAGGAGATCCTTGGTCACCGCCTGGTTGCAGACAGCGATTACCTCACCCGTCGAGGGGTCAATAATATCTTCAGCCACCACTTTTTCATTGGAGCCTTCTTTGCCGAGGAGATACGCATCTTTGATGATGTGGAAGTCCGCACCGGCTTTTTTGCCCTTTGCGATCTGGTGTGTCGTGATCTTCTTTTTACGGGGAATGATAACTTCCCGGGTTTCGGCTTCCACGATGTCGTAGTTCAGGCTGAATCCCTTGAGCATGTTGAGGTCAACATACTTCTTCCACTCTCCGTCCTTGAGGGGGTAGAGCTCTTCCGTGAAATAGTAGGTACTCAGGATCTCTTCCGTGGACATGCCAAGGGCTCTGAGCAGAATCGTCGCGGGCATTTTTTTCCGGCGATCGATTCGCACATAGAGGACATCCTTGGCGTCGAACTCGAAGTCGAGCCAGGAGCCACGGGCGGGGATGATACGGGCGG
>JAHJLU010000780.1 GCA_018821745.1 Myxococcota bacterium
GCGGGGACCGCAGGACGCGCAGGGGCCGCGGGGACCGCAGGACGCGCAGGGGCCGCGGGAGCTGCAGGACGCGCAGGGGAGACAGGGGCCATGGCGGGAGCCGCAGGGCGCATGGGCACTGAGGGAGCGACAGGGGCCATGGCAGGGGCCGCAGGGCGCATGGGCGCAACAGGAGCAACAGGAGCCATGGCAGGGGCTGCAGGGCGCATGGGCGCGGCAGGGGCAACAGGGGCTGCCGGTTTCACTCCCATGGCATCAAAACTGAGATCAAATTCTTCCTCATCATCGGCAAATTCCGCATCGATGACAATAATTTGTGCCTGTGGTTCCGGTGCAGGGGCCTTATCGGCACTCTCGATAGCACCATAGACCATATCCATTAATTTGTCCGTCAGGAATGGTTTTGGAATACCGCCTTCTGCACCTACTCCGCGAATTTCATCGAAACTTTTATGATGACTGTGCAGAATTATCACGGGAATCTTTGAAAGGGAGGATTCCTGCTTCATGGCAGCAAGAAGATCGTATCCATCGAGCCCGGGCAGTTTGTGATCTGCCAGAACAGCCAGCGGGCTTTTTTCTTTGGCCATGAGGAGAGCAGATTGACCATCGTCGGCAAAAATAAGCTCAATTTCCTTGTCGTTTGAAAAGGTTAGCTCAACAGCCCTGCGGATCGTTTTGCTGTCATCAGCTACTAGTAATTTTTTGCTCATGTAAAAGTCCTCGCTTTATCAGGCAATTATTACCAAATTTAATGAACTGCTGCAAGAAATTAGCCCCTTCAAAATGGTCAAGTTTCGCTGAAAACCGTAAAACAGGTCCCCCATGTTCATTCCCTGCATATCACTAACGGTCGATACCCTATCATAAAACAGGAAAAGAGATCCCCTGATCGACGGATCGTCACGCGGTGGATGTCTGGAGCATTTTCTCCAGGAGGATACCAATATGGTCAAAAATATGGGTGGGCTTCAGGTGGAACTGCTGCGCCTTCTCCAGAGAGGTCTCCCCCGAAAGAAGTAAAATGGAGATCAATCCGTTGACCACACCCATGGTGATATCCGTGTCCAACTGATCTCCCACCATGGCGACCCCCTCGAGACTTGCGAGCCCCATGCGTTCCATGGCCGCATCGATCATGACGATGGAGGGTTTTCCCAGAATCTCGGGTTCACGCCCGGTCATGATCTTCAGGCCTGCGATGAACACACCCACATCGGGGGTAAGACCCCGCTCCGTGATACAGGTGATATCCGGCTGGGTTGCAAAATAGGGTACCCCGCGATAGAGATGACGAGCCGCAATCTCAAGCTTTCTGTAGGTAATCCCAGTGTCAAAACCGAGCACCACGCACTGGGGATCGTCTTCATCGAGGGTAAACCCGGCCCGCAGAAAATCATCTTCGAGGGAGGGGGTCCCCACGAGGTAAACACGAGGATTACCAAGGGCTTTCTTTAAATATCGGATGGCGGAGTCACCACTGGTCAGCACCTGATCGATGGTGAGATCTATACCGCGATTTACCAATTTTTCATAATATTCCCGAGCACTCTGGGAGGAGTTGTTCGTGAGGAAAATATGGGGAATGGAGCGCTCTCTCAGGGCAGCCAGAAACCGCGGAGTTGCCTCCATGAGTCGGGGGCCCACATAGAGAGTTCCGTCGAGATCAAGAAGGAAAGCTCGGGGAGGAGTGAATTTTCTGCTCATTGTGCCCGGAACCGGAGTCGAACCGGTACAGGATCGCTCCCGGCGGATTTTAAGTCCGCTGCGTCTACCTATTCCGCCATCCGGGCGGGGTGGCTCTGATGGGAGTCGAACCCATAACCTCTCGATTTTGAGTCGAGCGCCTCTGCCAATTGGGCCACAGAGCCATTACAGCGAGAATGGTTATGCAGGAAAGTGAAATGAAAGGCAAGGGAAATTTGACCTGGAAAAGTCAAGCCCAGGGGGGCCTGTGAAAAAACCAGTTTTCCCTTTTTACCCGCGTAAAGGCTGCATATTCAAGGCACCGGACTCAAGTTTTCAGTACCGGAGTTCTATCCAATTAAAGGTATTCGCAAGCAGACGCAATTTTGCTAGTATCACTCTCAGCCTGATACCGTGCTTTCGACGCAAAGAACCCCTTCCCCGCAAATGGAAGACTCACGTCATCGCATGTCGCCTACGCCTGTCCCTGGGCCGGACAAAACGGGAGTTCCACATGAGCGCGAAAAAAAGCCGAAGACGTCCCACCCTGCGGGTCAGCATTATCTCCTCCCTGATAATCCTCATCTCCCTCTCCAATATTGGCATTATCGGCCTCATGTATTTTTACAGTCAGCGATTTTCCAAGGATCTTCTCAACGACTCCATGGATCGTGTCACCCGAAGGGTTCAGTCAGAGACCTCCCGGTACTTCACTCCACCGGTCACCGCCATTCAATATTACCAGCGAGCCTTTGAACATAATATTCTTGATCCCGCCGACTTCAACAAACTGGAACCCCTGCTCTACGAGACCATCAGCAGCAGCCGGAGCATCGAGATGCTCAATCTGGGACTCGCCGACGGGTCCTTCCTCATGCTCAAGCGCATGCCCTCCGGGGCTATCCACACAAAATACCTCAAAAAAGGGGAAAAAAACTGGCACCTCAGGGACAATGGGAAATTTGCCATCACCAAAAAGGAGCCTATCCCAAACGACTCCTATGATCCGAGGAAGCGTCCGTGGTATCAAGGGGCTGCTTCACAAAAAGGAATCCACTGGACCGATGTCTATATCTTCTACTCGGATAAACAACCCGGTATAACGGTCGGAATCCCCATCTACTCCAACGGGGCAATAGTCGGCGTAATTGCCGCGGACATCGGCCTCAAACAGCTCTCTGATTTTCTCGCCGGTCTGTTTGTGTCCAAAAACGGGAAGGTCGCCATCCTGGGAAAAGGCTCTTTTCCCGTGGCCACCCACCTGGGAATCAAGGTAAAAAAACAGCAGGATGACAACCTTTCTCTCTTCTCCCTGAGCGACTATGGGGACAGCGTCCTGCATAAACTGGCCAACATCTCCCAAAAAACAGACCAGACCTATTCCGGCTCCTTCACCTACTCAAACGATCTCTACTCCCTGAAAATCCTCCCTCTGAATTCGCCGCCCGGGAAGGGATGGCGAGTGGCCGTGATGATCCCGGAGAAGGATTTTCTGAGTCGCTTCAAGTCCATTACCTATAAAGCGCTGATCATGGTGGTGGTGATTTTCCTTATCGCGCTTCTGGCGGGCATCTTCGTGGCCACCCTCATGAGCAAACCACTCAATCACCTTATTGAAGAAGTGGAAAAGCTACAAAGATTTGAATTTAAAAGTAAACCCGAGCGTGTTTTTGCCCCCTTCCACGAGATCAGCGAGGTCCTCTCTTCCTTTGATAACATGAAGTTGGGACTCAGAGCCCTGGAAAAATATGTCCCGTCGGATCTCGTCCGTGTGCTCCTGAGACAGACCAGTGAGGTGGAGCTTGGGGGCCAAACCAAGTACCTCTCCATCATGTTCACTGATATTGAAGGTTTCACCTCCATCTCGGAGAAGATGCAACCCATGGAGATTACCAATTATCTCGCGGATTATCTTGACATCATGAGCACAATTATCCGCAAATACCATGGCACCGTCGACAAATACATCGGGGACGCGGTTATGGCCTTCTGGGGGGCCCCCCTCGATGTGGAGAATCAGGAGCTCCAAGCCTGTGAAGCCGCACTGCTGTGCAAGCAGTCCATTGAGGAACTCGACACCATGAACCCCGACCGACCACCTTTCAGAACAAGGTTCGGCATCAGCGCCGGAGAGGTTCTCGTGGGCAACATAGGCTCCAATAACCGTTTCAATTACACCATCATCGGGGACCACGTCAACGTGACCTCGCGACTTGAGTCCATCAATAAAGTCTATGGCACCTCCATTATCATCAGCAGCTTTGTCTACACCAGGGTAAGCGCCGTAATGCTCACCCGGAAACTGGACCTGGTTGCGGTGAAGGGGAAAAGCCAGCCTATTGAAATATATGAACTCCTCGGTCGGAAAGATGAGGTGACCGATCCACTCGTCCTTGAGGCGACGGCCCTCCATGAAGAGGCTCTTGAACACTATCTTCAGCAAAATTTCTCCACCGCCCGGGACATTTTTCTCGCAGGCGCCCAGCGATATCCCTTCATGAAAACCTTCTCCCTCTTCGCGGGACGCTGTGAGAGCTTTCTTGACTCACCACCCCCCGAGAACTGGAAGGGGGAATGGATCATGAAAACAAAATAGCATCCACAGGGGGTATTCCTGAACAAACCTTTAGACAACAAACATAAATTTACTTCCTCCACAGGAAGGTCAGCTTGACATTTCTGTGAATTTTTAATAGATGTTCAACATAACGTATGAGCCCGTCCATCGTTTTCGGTCAGGGTCACGAGGTCAGCATGTCAGGAGAAACCGTTGAAATCACCATAGGCGGACAAGCATTCACCCTTCGTGCCCACACCGGCATCGAATCTCTAGAAGCAATGGCAGCCTACGCAAACGCAAAACTTTCTGAAGTAACAGAGGGTTCTGAAACGCTAACCACCAGAGTGGCCCTGCTGGCCCTCCTCAATCTGACCGAGGAGCTCTTCTCTGAACGTGCAAAACACAGGGAGCTGCTCAAGAACATTGAGAGTCGTGCTGAACGGATTCAGGAATATCTGAATTCCATGGATCAGACTCAGTAATTTTTTATCACCGTCCATTCGGGCGTTAACCCCCTGGATTATCCAGGCATAGATTGTTGAATAGATTCAAAGGTAAACCTTTTATAGATAATCCCTTGGGACCAGGCAGGTTCCATGGATTGACGCGCCACCGAATCAGGTCACCTGTTTCTGTGGCGTGATCAAGGAGAGGCAATAACTGACGGTCAAGGGAAAGAACCTTTTCTAAAGTTTTACAGCCAATTGAATCTATTCACCTAATTGGTGATCATTGATCACACCAAGGAGGTGAATTGTGACCCCAGTGTATGTACTTCTGGCTGCCATCGTTGCTGGTATCGCCGGAATGTTTGTTGGTAAATTTCTGGCAGAAAAAAAAGCCAAAACTGTTGAGGGGAATGCCCATGAGAGAGCCCAGAGGGTAATCGACGACGCACAAAAGGAATATGATCAACTTCTCCAGAAGGCCAGCCTGGAAAAATCCCAACTGATCCTCGACGCGAAAAGCCAACTGGAAAAAGAGAGCAAGGCCTTTCAAAACAAGGTGAGGGATCGGGAAAAACGCCTGGTCCGCAGAGAGCAGCGTATCGAGCAGTCAGAGAAAGAGCTTGAGCGCAAAGATAAAGACCTGGATAAACGCGAGGGTGTGCTGGTTAATAAAGAAGAAGATACGGAGCGATCCTGGACCCGTGCAAACGAATCCCTGGAACGCATCAAAGGCCAGCTCGAATCCATCTCCCGTATGACCCAGGAGGAGGCGAGAGCCCTCCTGGAAGAGAAGGTCCTCGATGAGGCCCGGCACAACGCCGAAGATAAGCTCAAAGAGATCGAACAGAACACGGAAGATCAGGTGGATCGCGTGGTGAAAAACATAATCGTCGGGGCTATCCAGCGATACGCCAGCGATTATGTGACCGACCGAACGGTCTCCGTTGTTCAACTCCCCAACGACGATATGAAGGGGCGAATTATCGGCCGCGAAGGACGGAACATCCGTGTCTTTGAGGCGGTCACCGGGGTGGATGTCATCATTGACGACACACCCGAGGCAGTCATCCTCTCCTGCTTCAATCCTGTCAGGCGCGAGATCGGGAAAATGGCCCTCACCAGACTCATTGCCGATGGTCGTATCCATCCTACCAGGATCGAAGAAGTGGTAGCCAAATGTGAGGAAGAGCTTGCGACCCAGTGTAGAAAGGTTGGTGAGCAGGCGGCCTTTGATCTTGGCCTCCAGCGCATTCACCCCGAGCTTCTGTACCTCCTGGGCACCCTCAAGTTCCGGTCTTCCTATGGTCAGAACCTGCTCAAACATTCAGTTGAGGTAGGACACCTTGCGGGCATGATAGCAGCGGAGCTGGGGATCGGGGCAAAATATGCCCGCCGTGCAGGGCTGCTCCATGATATCGGAAAGGCCATCGACCACCAGGAAGAGGGCTCCCATGCGGCAGTTGGTGCCATAACCGTGAAAAAATATGGTGAGTCCGCCCGTATCATCCAGGCTGTTGCCAGTCACCACAATGAAGTGAAACCAAAGTCTCTTCTCGATCACATCATCCAGATCGCCAACACTCTCTCCGCCCAGCGCCCCGGCGCCCGCAGAGAATTCTTTGCATCCTACATAAAGCGGCTGGAAGATCTGGAGACCCTCTGCGCCTCCTTCCCTTCCGTGAAGAAAGCCTACGCTGTGCAGGCCGGTCGTGAAATTAAAGTTATGGTTGAAAACCGCGCCACAGGCGACCAGGGCGCACTCATCCTCGCCAAGGAGATCGCCTCCCACATTGAAAACCACCTGGCATATCCCGGCCAGATCAAGGTAAACGTCATTCGTGAAACTCGAGCCAGTAACTATGCCCGATAGTCTTCGCTCCCTCTCGGATTTGCCGGTTGACCAGCCAGGGTTCAGAATCTTGTTGCTGGGAGATGTCATGGGGCTGGCAGGAGTCAAGGCTGTCACCAGACTGGTACCGGAACTTCGTGAGCGGTGGAACTTGGATTTCGTGGTGGTAAACGGTGAAAATTCCAATGGATTTGGGATGATCCCCGAGTCCGCAGGGAATCTCCTGCGGCACGGTGTGGATGTCCTCACCGGAGGCAACCACACCCTGAGGCCCTCTGCTATCCACAGCGTGCTCGCCAACAACCCCCGGGTGCTCCGGCCCCACAATCTGGGCGGCCCGAAAACACCGGGCAGAGGCGTTGGAATCTACGAAAACCCCAAAGGGAGCGTGGCAGTTATCAACCTCATCGGTCAGGTCTTCATGGAGCCCTCGGACAGCCCTTTCAACGCCTTCGACACCCTCTATGACCAGGTGAAGGATCAGGTCCGGTTCGTTATCGTGGACTTCCACGCGGAGGCCACGGGAGAGAAGGTCACCCTCGCCCGTTACTGTGACTCCCGCGCCAGTTTTGTCTGCGGTACCCATACCCACATTCCCACCGCCGATGCCCGGATTTTGGCCGGGGGCACGGGCGCGGTTACGGATCTGGGGCTCTGTGGTGCCACGGACTCCATCATCGGAATGGAACCCGAGGCCATCCTGGGAAAATCCCTGCATGCCCTGCCATCGCGCTTCAATCCTGCCAAAGAGAGCGTCCATCTTCAGGGTGTATTCGTCCTGCTCGATGAGCAAAATGGCATGACAATCAAGGTTGACAGGGTTGATATTCCTGCTTTTCCATGATTCTTCACAAAGGAGTTTTCCATGCACACCAGATTTATCCTTGTTCTCTCGCTTTTCTTGCTGTGGTCGTGCAAAGACGATACGGTCACTCCCGGCACCCAGGCTCCTGTTCAGTCAAACCCCGGGGAAACTAAGACCCCGGCCTCGGGACCGGTACCCTGTGATACACTCTTCGCCTCCCACGGCCACTGTTTCGTCCCCAAAACCGACAAGATTTATAACGTCCCACGGGGCACCTCGCCCATGAAGGGGGCAAAACATCCTCTGGTTACCATTGTGGAGTTCACGGATTTTGAATGCCCGGCCTGCAAGGATTTCACCAATAACACCCTGGCTTCAATCCTGAAACAGCACAAAGACGAGGTGGGAGTCGTTTTTAAAAACTACCCCCTCAGTTTTCACAAGGGCGCGTTGAAAATTTCACTGGCAGCCCAGGAGGTTCGAACCCAAAAAGGTGACGAGGCCTTCTGGAAATTCCATGACGTCATGTTCAAGGGCAATGACAGCGGCATCACCGATGAGTGGATACGATCCCAGGCCAAAGCGCTGGATCTTGATATGAGCAAGTTTGATAAGGCAATGAAGTCCAGGATCCACCAGCAGGCGATCTCGAAAGATATGGAGCTTGGAAAACAGGTGGGCTTGGAGGGCACCCCCTGGATCTTTGTAAATGGCCGCCTCGCCAGAAAAAAATCCGTTGAGGATCTCGTGACTGAAGCCCTGGCAGAGGCGAAGAAGGCTGTGGAGGCAGGGACCCCCAGGGAAAAGATCTACGGGTTCATCACTGATCACGGAAAGCTGTTCTATGAAAAACCCGTGGAAGCCCAGACCTACAAGCTGCAGTTGGAAAAATTCAAGGGTGGTTTCATGAAAAATTGCACCAAAACTGCCAGTGATTTTCAATCTTTCTATGGCATTGCCTATGACTGTTCCAAAAAAATCACTGTCTGCGCAGCCTTCATCAAGTGTATTGAGACCTCCATTTACAAAAAGTAAGGTTATTCCGATGTTTCGCCACGCTCTCCTTTCTCTTTTGCTCCTTTTTCCCCTCTCCTGTACACACAAGCCTCAACAATCGAACCGGCCCCCTGACTCCATTAACAAGGAAGCCGGCAAAAACCCCGGTCCACGCCTTTCGGATTCACTCAAGGACCGGCCGACCGTAAAAAAGCATGACACTAAAATAACCTGTGAAAACCTTTTCTCCAGTGTGGGACGTTGCCTCATCCCCTCCCACGAGAATATTTATAACATCCCCATTAAAAATACACCCATGAAGGGAGCCGCCTCTCCTCTGGTGACCATTGTGGAGTTCAGCGATCTGGAGTGCCCAGGGTGTCGCTTCTGGGCGACCAATCTTTTCCCGGCAATTCTGAAGAAATACCCCACGGATGTGGCCCTCGGGTTTAAACACTTCCCCTTGAGTTTTCATGCCCTGGCACCCATGGCAGCGCAGGCTCTGTGCGCAGTGAAAGCACAGCGTGGAGACACCGCGTTCTGGACGCTCCATGATTTCTTATACACAAATCAGAGCAGCATTACGTTTGAGTTCCTCATGGCCAAACCTCCCCGTGGTAAAGATGCCACGCCGGACCCCATGCTTCCCAAACTGCTTGCTCTCATGAAGTCCCTGAAGATCAATCTGAAAAAATACCGCAAATCCTTGTTGCTGGAGACTTATAAAAAAGAGGTGGAGGCCGATATCTCTCTGGGAGGAACCCTCGGTGTCAATCAGACTCCCCAGGTCTTTCTCAACGGCCGACTTTTGAATAATCATGAGAAACTCGAAGAGGCTGTTGAAAGGGAGCTGGCAAGAGCCCGGGCCCTTATCGCTCAGGGAGTTGGTCGTAGTGGGCTCTACACCCACATCAGCGGCAAGGGAACACCCATCCTTAAGCTCCCCCTCTCTGAAAAGAGCATCAAGAAGACTCTTGGTAAACTTCGGCCGGAGTTTGTCAGCCGGTGTAAATCCTCTGAAAAGCTCAAACCCCTTGTGGAAATCATGAAGAAGTGCAGCCGGTCCCATCGTGACTGCCCGGGCTTCACGCAGTGCGTCAATCAGAAACTCAAACAAATGAAATAATCCATGGCGGCGGCAAAAAAAAAGGCCACCCGAAGGTGGCCTTTTTCATAGTCTTTTGTCAGCCTATTTTTTGGGCTCTTCTGCAGCAGGAGCAGGCGTCGTAGCAGCAGGAGTGGCGTCTGTCGTCACTGCAGGCGTTGTAGCGGCAGGAGTGGCGTCTTTCGTCACAGGAGCTTTATCGGTGACAGGTGTTTTTTCAGGGGTGGTCTCTTCGGCTTTTTTCTTGCAACCGCCAAAGGCGAGGGCGAAGAGAGCAACACTAAGAATAGCTACTAATTTTTTCATGTTAAAATGTCCTTTCTGTTTATCCATCAATAAACCAATGGTGTGTTCTGAATCAGTGTTTCTGTTGGTACCCTAACGCAACATTTTTGTCAATATATCTCAAGATATTTTTTTTCCCTTTTGCAGGAAGGATTTCCCGGCTTTGGCCTGACCTTTTTACTTTTAAATTGTGGAATAGATGGTATCCCTCAGGAGTTACCAATATTGCCCCGGTGCCCCTGAGTTTTACAAGGATTGTCCTATGAATAAACATCTCACTTTCAACGGTGGTCGTACGTTCAAATTCGCCCACAGTCCTACTTCAAGTGACATTACCCCTTTGAAAACTACCAGTATCGGAATTCCTCTTACTACCCAAAGATATAGATTCATTCCGATTTCGCGGTCGCAGACCCACTATGACGCCTATGAACCGGTGGTGAGATGTCCTGCCCTCGGTAACCTCACCTACGGGTATCCAGCCCCTCTCTCCCTCAACGGTTCATCGGCCGACGGCTCGGTCATGCTCTTTTCCCTTGAGGAGGAGCCAAGGCCACTCCCCGAAGGCTCGCTGCGCGAAAAATTTCTTCAGAGCGGCATCTGGCTTGAAATACGAAACCTTCTCACGGGGGGAATTGTTCACCCGGGCGTCACGCCTCGCCGGGTTTTCATCGCCACCTTTCTCACGGAACCCTACAGCGCTACAATCGACACCCTCCTGAGAGACTTTGATCTTGGAGCGGGGATAGCGGCTCTATTTGCGTTGCTCGGAGAGACAATTCAAGTCACGGTCCTGGCTCCCGATGTCCCGGGCACCCCCGGAACCAGGACGATCGATTGCAAGAACCCTCAGGTGGACACGCTCTTTTTGCCCAACCGCTATCCTGCACATGATGGCACCATTCCCCTGACTCAGCACATATACCCCACCGAGATTGCAAAAGATCCCGACAAGTACTGGTGGATGGACACCCAGACCCTAAAAAAAATAACTGGAATTGTGAACGAATTAACAATTGATTTCAACATCACCGTGGCCCTGGGGGGTTCGTTGCACAGAACCCCCGGACACTATTCTCTCCTGCCCTTCACTGTGCTATCAACAATCGCTGTGGACATCCCGAAATCTCTCAGGGTCATCACCGGTGGCCTCCTCACAGGACATGAGGCCGTAAACCCCGAAGAATATTCGGTAAGGCCCTGGGATCGTGGTGTTGCGCTGTTAGAAAACCCTGATACACGTGAGATGCTCCATTTTCTCCGACCAGGGCTCTCAAGGGACTCCATCTCCCCCACCTTCCTCTCCTGGTTCTTTCGGAAGAAGGAGCGCTCTGTCCATGGAGGGATACGTGGGGAACGTCGCTACTGTGTGAGTTGCAATTACTGTGAGACCATGTGTCCCCTCTCCCTTGATCCCCAGCACCTCTTTAAGCTCGCCTCCCGGAACATCCTTGACGAGGCCGCCTCCCAGGGCCTGCTGCGATGTTCCGGATGCGGAATCTGTTCCTACGTGTGTCCTTCCAAGCTGGAGCTCTCTCCCATCATCAGTGCAGGAAAGGCGGCATGGCTCAAAGAAACGGGAGGATCCGCATCATGAAATTTCTGAGAAACCTCCTGGATCGCATGAACAAGAAGACCGAAAAGGGCATCCTCAAGCCAATTCACCCCCTGGTGGAGGCGGTAAACGTTGCCCTCTTTGATCCCGATATCCCCACCAGCAGGGCACCCTTTGTGAGGGATGCCCTGAACACCAAACGATATGTCTTTACCGTTGTCATCGCCCTCTCGCCGGTGCTGGCCATGGCGACCTGGTACTATGGCCTCAGAATCCCCCTGTTGCTGTTATGGTCCTATTTCGTGGGAGCCACGGTGGAGACAGTTTTCGCCTACTTCCGCAAAGAGACTATCAGCGAGGGGTTCCTGGTGACAGGTCTGCTCTTCGTGCTCATTTTTCCCGTGGACACACCGCTGTGGATGTATACTGTCTCCATTGTCTTCGGCATTGTCTTTGGCAAGGAGGTCTTCGGCGGGGTCGGACATAACCCCTTCAACCCGGCCCTCGTCGGGCGAATGTTTGCCCTCATCTCCTGGCCGGCGGCCGTTTCTCCAGCGACTTATATCGAGCCCAAGTACAGACTCTTCGAGTTGCTCACCTCCCGGACCGATGCGGTGACCAGCGCGACGCCACTGACCCTCCTGAAAAACTCCAGCGATCTCGCTTCCTCCATCCCCCTTGAACAGCTCCTGCTCGGTCCCAGAGGTGGCTCCGTGGGAGAAATCTCTTCTCTGCTGCTCATCCTTGGGGGTCTCTACCTCATCCTCATCCGAGTGGTGAACTGGAGGATTCCCTTCGCTATTCTGGCCGGTTCTTTTACCGCAGGCGGACTCTTGTATCTGGTTGATCCCTCCCGGTACCCCTCCCCCGTTTTCCAGCTGCTGGCCGGCGGGCTGCTGCTGGGGGCCTTCTATATGGCCAGCGACCCAGTTACTTCTCCCGATACTGGCGCGGGCAAATGGATATACGGTCTGCTTACGGGGGTGCTGGTCATCGTCATCCGCTGTTTCTCTCCTCTCGTAGAGGGGGTCATGTTCTCCATTATTCTCATGAATGTTGCAGCACCCCTTATAGATGAAGGGGTCCGCACCTTCAGGCGGCGAAGGGAGGCACGGTATGAATAAGCAGCCCTCAACGCCCTATATTTTTCTCTTCGTCACCCTCACGGCATTTTTGGCGGGACTGATTCTCATGGGTGCCAACCACCTGCTGAAGGATCGAATCGAAACCAACATCCTCAATGA
>JAHJLU010000781.1 GCA_018821745.1 Myxococcota bacterium
TCCATGGGAATCATCACCAGCATGAGAGAACGCAGAACCCCGAAGCTGGATTCTTCTGTACTGCTGGAGTGATAGAAGGTCTGATATGGCTTCAGACCTGAAAGTTTGCCCGTTTCAACAATGGTGCGACCCAACTTCATGACCTGTGCACTATACCATTTAACCGGAAGAGGGCGATCAGTTTATTTTTTTTCGGCGGTTGTCGGTGCGAACGGCGCAGAGGCTTCCACACATGGTGCACACCTCTTCGGCGGACGCCTCACTGCCCTCTTTATACTGCCGGGGCTTGAAGGGATCGAGCGCCAACTGATACATGGAGGTCCAGTCAAGGTTCTTTCGAGCCATGCTCATGGCGTTGTCCCAGGCCCGTGCGCCCCGGACGCCTTTAGCAAGATCCCCCGCATGGGCGGCAATTTTACTGGCCATGACACCCTCCCGAACGTCGTCCTTGTCGGGAAGTCTCAGGTGTTCGGCGGGAGTGACGTAGCACAGGAAGTCCACGCCGGCGGCTGCGGCGATGGCACCACCGATGGCGCCGGTGATGTGGTCATACCCGGGGGCGACATCGGTCACCAGTGGTCCGAGTACATAGAAGGGGGCACCATGGCAGATACGCTTCTGCATGCTGACCGCTTCGGTGATTTGGTTAATGGGGACATGCCCCGGACCCTCGATCATGACCTGTACCCCATAATCCCTGGCCCGTGCTGCCAGCTCTCCCAGGACCATGAGCTCCGCAATCTGTGCGGCGTCATTGGCGTCGTAGCCGGCACCGGGTCTGAGCCCGTCACCCAGGCTCAGGGTGACGTCGTGCTCGAGGCAGATGGCCAGGAGACGGTCATACTGCTCATAGAGGGGGTTTTCGTTCCCGCTGGCGGCGATATAGGCAGCCAGGAGTGATCCTCCGCGGGAGACAATTCCCCCCAGTCGCGGGAGGGGCATATGGTCGAGAACGGAGACGGTATGTCGTGTGATACCGCAGTGGACGGTGATAAAATCCACACCCTGGCGTGCCTGCTTCTCAATGCAGGCAAAGAGCTTCTCCCCGTCTATTTCGTCAACGGCAAGCTGTGTGGCGACCTCGTAAATGGGGACGGTGCCTATCATGACGGGGCTGTTCTCAATAATAATCTTTCTGATTTCATCAAGATCGCCACCGGTAGAGAGATCCATTACCGACTCGGCTCCAAAGCGCACCGCGATCTCCAGTTTCTTGAGCTCTTCCTCTTCGAGATTTCGCAGCCCCGAGGCACCGATGTTGGCATTTACCTTGGTGCGAAGTCCCTGTCCGATACCCACGGCTCGAAACGAGCGATGAATATTGAAGGGGATTACCACCAACCCTTTGGCGACAAGGTCGCGAATCTCTTCGGGCGTATACCCCTCATCCTGGGCCACTTCGATCATTTGCTGTGTAATCTCGCCGTTTTTCGCACGGCTGAGTTGAGTTGCCATGTTTCACCTCCGGTGCGCACTTTAAGACGCATTATCCCTTATGGTCAAGGAATTCCCGCGCTGCCGTGACGATTGGGACTGGGGGACTTACTGTTTGTAATAATTGCTGATGAGGGGAGATTTGTTGTACGTGCCCTTGAAGGGTTTGAGGAACCCTCGGAACTGGAAGCGAAGGATAGGGGGATAAGCGGAGAGGAAGGTAGCTTTGATGCGCCCCATGGGGACACCGCCGGCAGCGGCTCCCCCCATTCCTCCGAGGGCTCCGCCGCCGAGCGCCTGGACTGCCCCTCGCACCTTGGAGACAATATCTTTGGGGAGTTTGCGGTTAACCAGGGCAAAGGAGGCGTTGGGCATGGATGAGGTGGCGAAGACCAGAGTGAGACCGGAGGCCATCTTCATGGGTGCAAAGGTTGCGTGGGCCCCGCCGTTGATGACTGTCTGGACAGCGGAGGCGAGGTCGGGGACGATCTTCACCGAACCAAAATATTTTCGAACCTTGACTTCACCAGAGAGGAGCCCTTCGGCCACGCTCACCTCGGCCCCGCCGGCGCGGGCAAGGACCAGGGTCTTTCCCTTTAAGGACGAGAAGGTCCCGCCACCTTTGGCGTAAAGTCCCCAGGGTGCTCGTGAGCCTCCCCCGTAGGTGGAGGTGGCGAGCACGGTGAAGCTCCCCCTGTGCATGGCCATAAAGATGGGGTCGACCAGGGCAAAATCAAGACCACCCAGGGATCCACTGAAGGATCCTCCGCTGGAGAAAGCTCTCCCGGAGCAGGGTATCTTCAGGAGGCCCTGCACATAGTTGGCCACACCCTTGATGTAGCTCCACCGGGCGGAGTTGGAAGCGAAGGCGGTGTTTGGCGCGTAGATACCGAAGCGAAGCTTTTTGGGAGCCTTGGGTTTGGTCTGGGCGTAGGCACCCTGGGTGAAGGTCAGCGTTATTATGGCAAAAAGGAGCGCAAGTTTTTTCATGATTCACCTGGGGGACTATTTGTACCCGAAAATTTTTTCTTTAACGGAGATGAGTCGTTTCACACTGGCCCCGCCAAGACCCGCCGCGGCACACTTCTTCAGATAGAGATACGAGGATTGGGAGTCGCCACTGTTGTGATAATGGGCTCCGAGGTTGCAATTGGCCTGAGCGGTTCCAATATTTTTCCACAGCTCCACCGCTTTCCCCGTACTTCCCGTTTTGTAGTAGGCAAGCGCCAGGTTCATTTTTACGCCGATGGTTCTTGCGCCGTCGGGGACCTTGGTGAGCAGCGCAAGCGCCCCCTTTGCCTTGCCGCGTTTGAGCAGGTTCGAACCTTCAACCGCGTCGCAGGAGACCAGGAATGCGTAGACCTGACCCTTGAGCCCTGCGGGCAGTTTGTCGACAATTCTCCTAAAGAGCGCCCGTGCCTCCCCCAGCCGCATCTGGCGATAGGCAATGTATGCCTTGAGCAGGGTGGGCCCGAACTTGTCGTAGGGTGCCTTGAAGAGGGTTGCCATGTCGGCTGTTTTCCCCACACGATTCATATATTTTCCCGACTCGCCAAAGTTCCCGAGCTCGATGTACGCCATGCCCTTGAGGAAATCCCGCTGCCTCGATTCGCTCACCGTAAGGGGCACCTCATAGTCACTCATGGCCTTGAGGTCTTGAAGGGCTTCCTTACCCTTGCCGGCAGTCAGCCGGGTTGCCGCTCTTGAGAGATACCCCCTGACCAGGTTCGCCTCGATCATGCGGGCGAGTTTGGGGATGGTGAGGGAGTTGGATTGGGCCTCCTTCATGAGATCCACTGCCTTCTCCGTGTCGCCGGTGTTGAGGTAGGCGAGGGAGAGATCGAGCTGCACCCTGGCGAGCACATCGGAGGAGCGCTTGGTTGCCCTTTCCCGGGCGGTCTCAAGCCAGGTGATGGCAGCCTTGTACTCTTTTTTCTCCAGGAGCATCCGGCCCTTGAGTCGGATGAAATAGTAGTTGTTGGCCTGGAGCTTCAGCCCTCGCTCCAGCAGGTCCGAGGCACTCTTGAAGTCGCCCTTCATGAGATAGAGCAAGGAGAGGTTCTGGATTACGTTAGTGTTGTTGGGATCAAGGTCCAGTGCGCTTTTCAGGCTTTTTGCAGATTGGTCGAAGGAACCCTTCACCAGATCACGATAGCCCAGTTTGAAATAGGTCCTGATGGTGATATCTTTTGTGGGACGATGATCGGGTCGCAGCTTGAGGGCCTTGGTCAAAATGTCACGGGCCTGGTCGAGTTTCCCGTTCTCCATGGCCGCGTTGCCATAGATTGTGAGGAGCTTCGGCGTGAGCTTCCCGGGGTCGAGGGCGGCGATGGCGTTGTAGGCCTTGTCGGAATTTTTCAACTTGAGGTAGGCGAAGGAGAGGGGAACCAGCAGCAGATGGTTTTTCGGCCACCTTTTAACGGCAGGTTCGAGAAGCTCAACGGCTTTGGCGTATTGTCGGATGCTGATGAAGTTGATGGCCAGTTTGATATAGACCTTGGTATCTTGTGGGTCGAGCTTGATAGCCCGCTGGAATGAGCGGATGGAATCGGTCTTGCGTCCCGTTGCGAAGAGCAGATCACCAAGGAGTGTATGGCCATAAGGATCGGTGGGCCTCAGACCAAGGTAGCGTTTCACGTAGGCGATAGAAGCCAGCCCGCTGCCGGAATAGAACATGGAGACCGCCATGCCAAGGAAAATTCGGGGCTTGTTTCCCCCGTAACGGCTGACGCGGCGGAAGTAGGGGAGGGCCTCTGTGTGTCGATCCAGAAGACGCAGCGACTCGGCTTTGCACCACAGAGCCGAGGGATACTGGGTCTTAAGTTTGAGGGCCTTGTCACAGGAGTCGAGGGCCAGAGTGGGCTTGTTGAGTTTCAGTTGTGCCTCTCCGATCCTGAAGAGGACGATGTAGTCCGTGTCTTTTTTAATGGCGGAGGGCCGGTGCTTTAAAAATGCCTGGAAGGCGTCCAGACTCTTTTGCCACTGTCCAAGGCGCTGATAATACTTGGCGATACCGATTTTGCGGCCTGGCTCGAAGTAGGCGAAGGCCAGGGTGGAGTTGGTGGCAACCGCCTTGAGCAGGAGGGCCGTGCCCTCTTTTACCTTGCCGAGCATCTGCAGTGACAGCCCCATCCACATCTGCACTTCCGGGGTGACGGCTCCGGCCTTCACCGCTTTCTCCGAGGTGGTCACAGTCTCCTTGAATGCTCCCTCCGCGTAGAGGATGGAGGTGAGCTTGGACCAGGCCCCCGCGAGGGTGGGATCCAGCTCTGTGGCCCGGGCGAAACGTTGTTTCGCTTCTTCGATGTTGCCCGCGTCCAGGGCACGTTCCCCTTTTTTCAACTGGGTGATGGCGTCCTGAATTGCCCCGGAGTTGGTCTGGGCGAACAGGGTCTGCGGCATGACCATGACGACAAGGAGAGCGCTCACAATTAGCAGATGCTGTTTCATTCGTATACCTCGGCCTGCCTGGGCGGCAGGAGTCTCTTATGCTTTCTTGATGCGTCCGAACACCAGCGTGTGATCATCCTGATGTGCCACGCCGCTGTAGAACTCTTCGGCGTCTTTCACCAGGCTGTCCCGCAACTCATTGAGGGGCAGATCGCAGAATTTTTTGATGATCCTTCGGAATCGCTTGTCGCCGTATTCCACGGCCTCCGGGTTCTCGTCCTCGATGATGCCGTCCGTGTACCACACCACGAGATCCTCGGGCTCAAGTGTGACCTCCTTGATCTCATAGGGACCCTGGTCAGGTTCGCCGAGGCGGTTGCCCCTGACCATGAGTTGGATGAACTTGTCCTCGGTTTTTCGGTAAACGTAAGGGAAGTTGTGCCCCGCGTTGACAAAGGTGAGCTGCAGCGAGGCCGGATCGAAGATGCAGGCGAAACAGGTCATGAAGAACTGCCCCTTGCCGTTCTGATGAATAACCTTGTTGAGGATTTCCATGAAGGTGGAGAGATTGGGGACCAGAGACTCCATTGTGAGGATGGTGTCACAGGCGCTCTTGGCGGCGGCAGTGATCATGGCCGCGGGCACACCGTGGCCCGTGACGTCGCCGATAATAATGAGGTAGCGTTCGTTGCTGAGTTTGTAGTGGTACCACCAGTCACCGCCGGTCTCGGAGGCGGGCACGAAATATCCGATGACGTCCATTTTGGGGAAGGTCATGAGATCATTGGGGGGGACAAGGGTCTCCTGGATGGTTCGGGCAACTTCGAGTTCCTTGGCCATGACGGCTTTTTTCTCGGTCTCCTGGAGCAGAATCACCAGGTTGTCGGCCATGAAGTTGAAGCCCTCGCCGAGGACCTGGATCTCGTCGTTGGTGTGGATGGAGACCCGGTGGCCAAGGTCCCCCTGGGCGAAGGTCTCGAAGCTGCGGACGAGGCTCTTGACGGGGCGGGTGATTCTCAGGCCCTGGAAGATGGCGAAGAGGAACCCGAGGAGGAGGAGGATGGCGCCAAAGATCACGATCTTCTTGAGGGAGTCGGCCTTGTCCTTTTTGAGAGAGGATTTGAGCTTCTCCTCATAGATTTTCAGGGAGCGCAGGTTGTACAGCATGATGATGTTGCCCAGATAGGTGCCCTCTTCGACGATGGGGCTCACGTAAATCATCCGCTCCTGATCATCCTGACAGAGAATCCGCTGCTTGTCTTCCGGGATGGTGCTGATGATATCCATGCCCGCGGGGAGACCTTCCTGCTTTGGTTTTTTTACCTTGGGGATAACACCGCGCGCATCACCCGCCTTGATCAGTACCTCGGACCAGGGGAAACCCGTGAAGGTCACTTCTTTTTTCCCGCCAAGGTTTCGGTCTCCGATGAGGTAAGTCTTGTCTTCTTTGAGTACCCGTGCTTTGGGGTAATTGAAATTATAATAGGAAATCAGATTTCCGCGTTCATCGGTGACGATGATGGTGTCGATTTTTTTGTCCTCACGGCCGATTGGGGGGATTGCAGTGGCCAGCTCGTTGAATTCGCTTGCCTTCAGGAACTTGGCCGCGAGCTTGTTGAGGGTGAAGAGCTGGGCACGACCGGCAAACTTCAAGTTATCAATGTAGGACTCGGTCTGATCCTTGCCCGTCTTGAGATACACTGACTCCAGGCGTTTCAGGGAGAGAAACCCGAACCCTGCCAAAAGAAGGAGGATTAAAACGATCGTTGCGATAATGATGCGGTATGCAATGGAAAATTTTGTTCCGGCCATGTTTCACCTTTCGCACAATTTTACAGAACTTGGAGAGGATTTCCAACATAATTTTATAGAGTTTGCGGATATTTTACTGAAATGCCCGATTGCTAAGGGGTTGCGTGTTGATGGATATAAATATTACACGACTTTTTAGCAGAGGATGGGGTCTGGAGAGGCCGGGTGGAGGTTAGAAATCCGGTGGAGGGGAGATGAGGACCTCCCGCTGATTGGTCCCGTTGGGGGGGGATACAATGCCCTCGAATTGCATGCGCTCCACCATGCGGGCGGCGCGATTGTACCCAATCTTGAGTTTTCGCTGCAGGTAGGAGATGGAGGCGATGCGATCCCGGGAGACAATATCCAGGGCCTGATCCCATTTCGTGTCCAGGGGTTCGTCTTCCATGGCCGTGTCGTCTTCCGTGGAATTTTCGATGATGGTGAGGTCGTAATCGGGTGTGCCCTGCTCGCGAAGGTGCTTGACCACTTCCTGGATCTCCGCGGTGGAGACATAGGAACCATGGACGCGGACGGGATCGAGTCCCCTGTTGGAATAGAGCATGTCACCGTTCCCCAGGAGGGTCTCGGCGCCATGTTTATCGAGGACAACCTTGGAGTCGATCCGGGATGAGACCATGAAGGCGATGCGGGTGGGGA
>JAHJLU010000782.1 GCA_018821745.1 Myxococcota bacterium
CATACGCTACCGCGATAGAAGAAGTTGGCATTGGCGCATTTGCCCTGCTGCCTAGCCAGACTGAGCAAGGTTATTCTGGCCACCAATGGTTGTTAGAATTTTTACAAGCGCAAATTGGCACTGCATCGAATGCGCAAACAGGACAATGCAAGGAGGTTATGTATGCTATAGCAGTTATGACTGAAAGGTTGTACGTGCAAGAAGCGGCGCGTATTCCGTATCACGGCATGCGCCAAGTGCTGTATCCAGATTTAACGATGACGGTGGCATTGGGTGGGCAACGGGGCCGCGATAATGGCTATTTTGAAGGTTTTGAGCAAGGTACGGCACAGTGGTACCACTTGCCGCAAAGTACTTTTTTGCAAAAGTTTAAGCAGCATGTAGCCGAGGAAATCCGGTATTTAGCGTTAGCGTCTACCTCAGATACCCAAAGTTCGACCAAACAAATTGACAAACTTTGGCCGGTTAAACGTCTGAAAGTGTTACCACGTTATGCTATTTCCGAGGAGCAAGCCGGCAAAAAATCTATCAAGGCTGAGCTGTATTATTTATTCGAGTTAGGAAAACCACTTGCGTTGCAATTCCCAGTCACTAAAGTGCCTCATCAACCAATTGTTCGCTCAATGAAACTCACCACATTGACTCGCCTAGAGAGTGTGGTTGAGTTTGTTGAAGTAAAAGAAGTGTACGAAGAGGCAATGGTTTCAGCCGGTGGAATGAAAAATAAAAACTTCTAGTATTTACAAGGCTTTTATCTGGTTTCCATCCCAGACGTGGCGTTTCTAAACAGAATTACTGATCAATCCATTGGCTATTTTGCATACTCCTGAGTCTATTCGCCACGTTCTGGTTTCATAAGACCTCTTTCCCAAACACCAATCCAACAGTTCCCCGATTTACTGCGATTTCTAACCTAACACCGTCAGCAAATCAGCATGCGGCCTAACAGCACGGCATTTGCGGACACTACAGCCGCCCATGCATAAGATTTAAAGTGGTCAAGGCCCTTCCATGTGCAGCGGTCTAGCCCGACGCACCGTTTCAGATACGAAATCATCCCCTCGATACCTGCTCTGAAATTGCGGAGACGTTTGAATATCCATAGGCTTTTTGTCATTTCGGCAATGCTGATTCCTCGCTTTTTGTGAAAGCACACGTGCTTGACTCCCTTATCCTTTATGGCCTTCAGGTTGGCGTTGGAGGCGTAACCGGCATCAAAGGGCGAGGCAATTTGCCATAGATTTCTTCGTGCCGCTCTACCAAATATAGGGAGGTAGAATGGTTAATTGCACAAGGGGTCGGTGGGGAGGCAGTGGCCTTTTTTGCCCTTCCGGTAGTTTCTGGGGGGTACGCCTGCGGTTTTGCGGCCTCGATGAGGTGGTTTCTTTCGGATCACGGTGTTCATTGTTTTTGCGGGGGGCTTGGGCTTTTGGGTGGGAACGACAACCGGCTTGGGCGGCTCATCCACCTGATTAGATGGGGCCATCACATCCAGTTGGCCGGTTTTCGCCGGCGGGTCAACTTTCCCTTCCTTTGGTGCAGTCGGTGGACTTGTTATTTGCGGCTTTTCCTGGGCTTTTATACTGTTTACGGCCTCGGGAGCGCTCATGTCACCTGGTTTTTCCGATTCACCCTTGCTCGCGTTACAGGCGAAGGCACCCAGCGTCGTCATCCCCACAATGCTCGCGCCGACCATGAGCCTGCCGATGAATTCGGTTGTGCTCAGCTTCAGTTCATCCTCTGTGGGGTATCCGGTTCGGTGCTCACTGGAAGATCGTAGTTTCATTGTATGTGTTCCTTTTGCCGGCAAGGGGTTGTTCCCGAGAATATAGTCCCCCCGCTCCGAAAAACAATGTCAACTGTGTTTCGGGCGCCCTCGTGGGAGGAGGGCCCGACAACTCATCCCTGGTAGGGGCTGGCTTTGCGGGGAATTGCTCATTTCCGAGGAGGATGGTCCAAAATCCAGACGATGGTGCGGGTGGTCTGGCCTACGCCCCGGTAGGTGTCCTGCTCCAGGGGGGGCACGCCACGGGACGGCGGGAAAGAGGGGTGGTATCCACGGGGAAAGAGTCTCCCCGTGGGACGATGGCCCAGACGGTGACTCCCCCACTTTGGTTTGGTCCCCGGTGTTAGACGGCTGGTCTTTGTGCGGCGTGAATTTGTCAGCACATACTCTTGTTGCCGCCCTCTGATCCACGGCTGGCTGAAGAGATCCGCGGTGGTCATTCCCACCCGGTACCAGTTCTCTGCTGCGCCCGGGTTGGGACCGAGGCGGTACCAGCGAATGGGCTGATCTTTGCGGGGAATCAGTACGCCCGGACTGTAGGAATAGAGTCTCCCCACCTCGTAGTTGCCCTCTCCCCTTGGGATCTCAAGCTCCGCGCCTGTTCCACGGCTCGACACCAGCAGGGAGCAATGCTTTTCACCCGTGAGGCGCACGAGGGGTGCGAGGGCGAAGTCGGCGGGCACGGAGGAGGTGAAGGTGACCGGCGATGTGGCACTTTGCGGTGCATAAATCGCATGGCTGAACGTGTCCCGGGGGGTGCCGTTGCTGGTGCGTTCGTGGTTGAGAACCACCAGTGTCTCACCCGTGCCGCCATGGAGCTTGGCTTTGTACAGACTGAACGTATTGGTGAAACGGCTGTCGAGGAAGCCCCCCAGGAGCAGAACGCTCTTTGTTCCCTTCCTGAATCGAATCTCGTAGGTGTCCGCGGATTCCCCCGGCTCCTTGCACACGAAGCTGTCAGCGCCGACCTTGACGCAGTGGCGAGACACTCCGTCGGGGAGAAGCATTTTCGTGGGGAGCGCCAGCAGCTTGCCGCAGGGGAGGAGTTTCGGCAGGCCCTGTTTGATCACGGGCAGAGGCCTGAGATTGTCGGTGCGGCCAACACGGTGAGGAATCCGCAGGAGCTGGCCCTCATGGATTGAACCCTTCGCATTGAGGCCGTTGAGTGCAATGAGGGCGTGGTACCCTCCCTTGACCGCGAACCGCGAGGCGATGGAGGACAAGGTCTCCGTGCCGCGTACCTGATACATTCTGTTCTGCCGTGGGGGCCGGGGGGCGGTAGTGACAGGGACACTCTCCCTGGCGCAGGCCGCCCACAAGAAGAGGCTCATGGTAATCAGGGTGAGGATGTGTCCCCGTTTTATGGGTGAGTGTCGCGTTGTTTCCGGTACCATCGTTCACCTCTCCTCTTCGTGGGCTGCTCAGTAACACACGGACACTGTACCATTATTTGTGGAGAAGAGCACCCTCCCGCTGGAGTCCCCCATCGGAAGGGTGAGGGTGCCGAGGGTATCAGTCGCCTTGGATCAGGTTGCCATTCTCGTCGAGGATTTTTGCGGAGAAGAGGTCCTTGAAGTAGATGGTTGGACCGTCTGTGTACCCCAAATAGATGAGGAACCGACCCTGAGGATCACCGGCCATGATGGATGCCATGGCGTAATATGCATTTGATGAGTCCCAGGCCGCAGTCCGAATCATCCCCGTTTCCTTATCCCAGATTTGCAGTTCATGAATGCTCTGAGGTTGGACTTTTCCGTACAATGTTTGCACCAGGACCAACGAAGTGCCTTTCAGCCATCCAACCAGGTTGCTATATTTCTCACTCAAAGGCATTGGCGCATGTTGATGATAACTGGTGGTTGGGGCCTGTATTGTCCCTCCAGTTAAACTCTCGCCAAGCACAACTTCCATGCTATCTTGTACTTTTCCATAATAGTACCATTCATCCATTGCCATCTGCCCGGCCACACTGGCTGTTCCGGAATCAAAGAGAAGCTCCTTTGCCTTGAATGGCACTTCCCCGTCAACCCGCCAGTAAACTTGCCTGTTCAGATCTCCTGGGACCCCTTCCGAAGCCCAATTACTTTGTATGAGATTAAAGTAGGATCGGTTGATGTTTGAAGGTTTCTGCCCATAGGTCGAATTGGCTGTTTCGATGCCATCTGCGAGGTAGTTGATTTCACCAGTATCCCCATTGAGAAGGTAAACATCAGTGTTTCTTTTATCCTGAGGAGTTGTACTATAATAGGCGCATTCGATTAGTAGCGAGTTGTTATTTGCATTGAAGTAATGGAGTGCCGCCGTTCCCCCATTTGCTTCACAAAGGGGAGTACGCAGGGCAGGATACTGAGCAGTAATGTCTTCCATGCTGTCTGTATCAAAATTAACACGGTAGAGATGGGGGATAAAAGAATTGAGCGGATCAGATGCGATATAGGGCGAATTGGCAATCCAGTAGACGCTTCTTTCTTCAGGCACAACTGCCAGAAAATAGTAGGGCTTTAACCCTTGTGTAATCCCGGTTCTTGTCAGCGATTTGTCGATAATATTGAATTTGTAGAACCCAAAATCATAGTTCAGGTCATTCTCCCTGATGATCACAAAAACATAGGGAAAATAGACACCATAGGCAGAATAGCCTGTTGCTATGGGATGCTGGCAATTATCCACAGCCGGCAAATCAGTCCCATCAGTGGTACAGTTCTCCAGCGGAATCACAACATCTTCCACCACGTCTGTTGTGTCCTCTGTGGTATCGCTAACATCCAGGACGTCAATGACATCTGTATCGGTCCCCCCGTCATTGGAGGGTGCTGTGGTGTCATCACAGGCGGCAATGAGAAAAAAACTCAGAAGTAACGACGCTACGAATTTCATTGTACGTTTACCAGTGGTGGCCATGCGATCCACTCATCCTTCATAGTCCTCAGCATATAAGCTTTTAAGGTGCAGTCAACCAGTCAGCAGGCAGGAAAATCCGGGGATATTCCTTCATCTTGGGGTCGCGGAAATTATTTTGGGGTGTATACTTCCTTTCATGAAACACATTACATTCTTTGTTCTCGTGCTGTTTTTCATGGGTGGATGCGATGACGGAACCTCCGCTGATCTTTGCAGCTCGGTGGTGTGCGATCCGGGATATGCCTGCGCTGGGGCTACGGGGAGCTGCGTGGGGCTTTGCGATGATGTTGAGTGTGATCAGGGGTTTGCCTGTGATCCCCTGACCGGGCTGTGTGCCGCCAATACACCGGAAGAGGGGGCTGCGGCCTGCAGTGACGGCCTCGATAACGATGATGACGGTCTCACGGACTGCGACGACCCGGGCTGCCAGGGAGAGGCGGTGTGCCAGGGGGATCCCGAGACCCTGTGCGATGATGGTGTCGACAACGACGGCGACGGTCTCACGGACTGTGATGACGAAGATTGTGCCGCTGCGTGTGAGCTTGAGAACACGAACGCGGCCTGCAGCGACGGCCTCGACAACGATGGCGACGGCCTCACGGACTGTGACGACGACGACTGCCTGCAGGACCCGGTAACGGTGTGCCTGGATCCGTGGCCCAACGAGGGCTGGATCGGCGGCCTGTGTCAGGGCGTGGAGCAGTGCCTGTATACAGATGCGCTGTGCCTTGAGGGTGAGCCCTTTGGGGGACTGTGCTCCCAGGCGTGTACCCAGTATTGTCCCGACTCCGAGGAACCCAACAACGCCGTCACCTTCTGTGTGGAGAACCCCGAGAGCGCTGGCGAAGGCATCTGCGTGAGCCGGTGCGACCTCTCCCTCTTTCCGGGCACCGGTTGCCGCGAGGGGTATGTGTGCGTGGTGAAGCCCAGGTTCAACCAGTCCTCCGTGAGCCAGTCCGTCTGCCTGCCCCCCGGGGATGATCCGCCGGTGTGCACCGAGAGCGATGTGCCCCAGCCCAACGCCGGTGTCACTGCGCCTGCGGGGCTCGACGGGTGTCCCCAGGGGATGCAGCCCATCAACGGCGGCAGCGTGTGCATGGACATCTGGGAGGCCCACCTGGTGGAGATTACGGGGCCCGGGACCCAGGTCCCCCACTCCCCCTACTTCAATCCCGGCACCAAGGTGGTCATGGCCGTGAGCGCGCCGGGGGCGGTCCCCCAGGGATACATCAACCAGATCCAGGCAGCGGCGGCCTGCTCCCAGGCGGGGAAACGCCTGTGCAGCGCCACGGAGTGGATGCTCGCCTGCCGCACCAGCGCCAACTACGTTTATCCCTACGGCAATGTGCGCCAGGACGGCTGGTGCAACGACGCCCGCTCTCCCCATCCCGTTGTGGAGTATTTTGGCACCAGCGACGCGTGGATCTGGTCCGAGCTGGGTCACCCCTGCATCAACCAGCTCCACGACTCCCTGGACCTCACGGGGGCAAACCCCCAGTGTGTCACCTCCGAGGGCTTTTTTGACCTCATGGGGAATCTCCACGAGTGGATCGACGACCCCGCGGGCACCTTCAAGGGTGGCTACTACGTCGACACGGTCATCAACGGCGAGGGCTGCCTCTACCAGACCACCGCCCACAACACCTCCCACTGGGATTACTCCACGGGCTTCCGCTGCTGCGCCGACCGCTGAGCCTCCCCTCTCGCCTGCCTTTCGTCTCGGTGAGGCGCTGCCGTATTGCACTCGGACGAGCGGGTCGCCCTGTGTGCTGTGTAATGCGATGTATCGGAGACCCTTCGCTGTCATGTCCCAGACTGGTGAATTATTTTAATAAAGCAGTACTCGACAATGCTTAAAAATTATGGGAAATGGGAGGTACATTTGAAATTGTTGGTTTCTGCTGCTTGATGACTTCTCATGAGGCGGTAGCAGATTGGTTATGTATTTCCCAAAGGAGAGTTGAATGAGGCAGAATAGATTGAAAAAAGTGATTATGTTCATGGCAATATTCTCGTTGATGGCCCTGGTCGTCTCGTGTGATGACAGTTCCGGGTCCGGGACGGGCTCCACCGTGGAGATGGTCAGCGCGACAGTGGAACAATGCCCCCATGGTGGGGTGGTGATCACCGTGGACGAGGTGGAGCAGATTATTTGTAACGGTGCGCCCGGGGAAGACGCAGCGGCTCCTCTTGTTACCGCCACTCCCTTCGAGGGCGCCATGGGTGACTGTACTGACGGTGGTGTGCTCATCGTCGCCTGCACCGATGATGGCACGGGCCTCTGTGTTGAAGGCACGGAGACCACAACCTACGTCTGTCACGGCGAGACCGGCGAGACCGGCGAGAACGGTGAAGACGCAGCCGCGCCACTGGTGACCACTTCATCCTTCTCCGGTGTGCTGGGCGGGTGCAACAATGGAGGCATCTCCATCGTTGTGTGTACCGACGACGGTTCCGGCGCCTGTGAGGCGGGTACCGAGACCACAACCTATGTC
>JAHJLU010000783.1 GCA_018821745.1 Myxococcota bacterium
CGTAGCTCAGTTGGTAGAGCAACTGATTCGTAATCAGTAGGTCATCGGTTCAAGTCCGATCGTTGGCTCCACGGTTTTCCCATTCGAAACTCCCGACCCTTTCACTCCCAATAGGGTTGTGTGGTGTATGCCAATGTCAAAAGTGATAGCCATAGCCAATCAAAAGGGTGGTGTCGGAAAAACGACTACTGCCATCAATCTCGCCGCCAACCTCGCCCTGGCAGAACAGCGTGTGTGCCTGCTGGACCTTGATCCCCAGGCCAACGCCACCTCGGGGCTGGGTATCTTCCTTGAGGACTCCACCCCGAATATCTATCGGGTCCTCACCCGGGAGTGTTCTCCGGAGGAGGGTCTCATGGAAACCGAGATCCCCGGTCTGATGCTTTTGCCCTCCCACCAGGATCTGGCCGCCACGGAAGTGGAATTTGTGGAAGGCCTCCCTTCCAGGGATCGGGCAACCCAGCTCAAAGAAGTCCTGCAAGTCTTCAAAAAATCATATGATTACATATTAATTGACTGCCCTCCCTCCCTCGGGTTGCTCACCATTAATGCCTTCACCGCGGCGGACTCCATTTTGATCCCTGTCCAGACCGAGTACTACGCAATGGAAGGGCTGGGCCGGCTCATGAACACCATCGGCCTTGTGCGGGAGGGTCTCAACCCCTCACTGGCAGTGGAGGGGGTTGTGCTCTGCATGACCGATGACCGCACCAACCTTTCCAAACAGGTCGGTGATGAAATCCGTTCACATCTGGGGGATCTGGTGTATGATACCACCATCCCCCGCAATGTGAGGCTGGGTGAGTCTCCTTCCTTTGGAAAACCGGTGATCCTCTACAGCGCGACATCCAAAGGAGCCCTTGGATATCTCAATCTGGCCGATGAGTTTTTACATCGGAACATCAAGGAGCCTTAGAGATGGCAGCAAAAACCAAGAATAAAGCACTCGGGCGAGGCCTCAGTGCGTTGTTGCCCGCAAGCACAAAAGTCGCTCCTGCACAGAAGGCAGCCTCATCTCCCCGGGAAACATCAGGGGATCTTTCACCAGAGGAGACCCAGTCTCTCACCTTTATCCCCATTACCCAGGTAAAACCGGCACCCAATCAACCGCGAAAGGCCCTGGACGAGGAGCGCCTTGAGGAGCTCACCGAGTCCATCCGCGAGAAGGGAATTCTCAGCCCCATCATCGTCAGAGAGCTGGCGGCCAACGAGTACGGAATTATCGCCGGAGAGCGCCGATGGCGAGCGGCCGGACGCGCAGGCATCACCCGCATCCCTGTGATTATCAAGGAAGCCGACGAACTGGAGGCTTTTGAACTGGCCCTTATCGAGAATATCCAGCGCTCTGATCTCTCGGCGCTTGAGGAGGCATTTTCCTATAATCATCTTATGAATTCCAGGGGATACCACCAGGAAGTTGTCGCCCAGAAAGTGGGAAAAAAACGTTCCACTATCGCCAACGCCCTCAGGCTCCTGCGGCTCCCTGAGCCCGTAAAAAAACTTTTAGAAGACAATGTGCTCTCCACGGGCCACGCGAGGGCCCTCCTCGGACTCTCCTCGGAGTCGGAGATTGTCGACGTGGCTCACGATGTGGTTAAACGCCAGCTCTCGGTCCGTGAGACGGAAAAACTGGTCCAGGCAGAGCGCAAGACCCCTCAGACCCGGCGAAAAAAACCCCAGAACAGCGGGCTGCGCGTGGTGGAAGACCGCCTGCGGCTCAGCCTCGGCACCAAGGTCAAACTCCGTGAAAAGTCAAATGGAAAGGGAAGTATCACCATAGACTATTATACTCTGGAACAGCTCGATGCCATTATCGAGCGGCTTATTTTGGAGAATGATGATGGCCCCAAAGATTCTTGACGGGAAAGCACTGTCAAAAACCATCCGTATTGAATTAAAAAAAGAAATCGATACGCTGACCTTTGTTCCCACCCTGGCGGTCATCCTTGTGGGGGATGATCCTGCCTCAGCAGTCTATGTCTCGGGCAAAGAGCGTGACTGCCACAAGGTGGGGATCAACTCCATACTCCACCGTCTTCCCGCCGGGATCCATGAAGATACCGTCCGGCAGCTTGTCTCCTCACTCAACGATGATCCCCAGGTAGACGGAATCCTCATCCAGTTGCCCCTCCCCTCACACCTTGATGAAGACACACTGGTGGGCTCGATCCTCCCTCAAAAAGATGTGGATGGCTTCCTCGCCGTGAACCAGGGGCTGACCCTCATGGGCAATCCCCACGCACTGCAACCCTGCACTCCCATGGGAGTCATGGAACTCCTCACGCGGAATCAAATTCCAATTGCCGGCCGTGAAGCGGTTGTGGTCGGACGCTCCATGACCGTAGGCAAGCCCGTGGCCGCGTTGCTCACAAATGCCAACGCCACGGTCACCTTGTGTCACTCCAGGACCAGGAATCTGCAGTCCCATGTGGAGCGTGCCGAGATTCTTGTGGTAGCCGCGGGGAAACGCGGAGTGGTGGACTCCTCATGGATACAGCCCGGCGCCGTCGTCATCGACGTGGGCATCCATCGTCTGGAGTCCGGGGAGCTCACAGGAGATCTCGACCACACCACCCTTGCTGACCGGGCATCGGCCTTTACACCCGTCCCCGGAGGTGTTGGTCCCATGACCCGCACCATGCTCCTTAAAAACACCCTCAAGGCCGCCAAAAGCCGGCGCAACATTTTATAATCGGGAGATTTCAGATGGCCGAAGCTACGTTGCTCCTTGTTTTCCACAATCACCAGCCCACGGGAAACCTGGATCAGGTTTTTCGCCAGACCACAGAAGACTGCTACGCACCACTGGTGGAGATCCTGGGAAAACACCCTGCGCTCAAATTCACCTTGCATTTTACCGGTCCACTCTGGAACTGGCTGGAAAATAATCGACCCGATGTGTTTATTGACCTGAAGACAATGGTTGACCGGGGCCAGGTGGAGATGATGGGAGGGGGGTTTTACGAGCCCATGCTCGCCATTCTTCCGGAGCAGGATGCTGTAGGCCAGTTGACCATGATGCGTGAACGCATCAGCAGCCGGTTTGACACGGAAGCCAGAGGAATGTGGCTGGCTGAGCGCGTCTGGGAACCCGATCTTCCGCGGATCATGGCCGATGGGGGTTACGAATATACCCTTTTGGATGACTCCCACTTCCATTCCGTCGGCCTCAGCGGTGAACTGGATGGTTACTATGTGACAGAGAAGGCGGGAAAGGCCGTGGCTATTTTCCCCATCTCTCAGGCCCTCCGCTACTCCATACCATTCATGGATCCCGAGGCGGTCATCGCCCAGATCCGATCGCTGGCCAAGGCAAAGGGTGGAGAAGACGTCATCCTGACCTACGGCGATGACGGGGAGAAGTTCGGTGTCTGGCCCGGGACAAAATCCCTGGTGTGGGACCGGCAGTGGCTCGAACGGTTTCTGACTGAGTTGGAAAAAAACCGGGATGTCATCCAGACCATGACCCCCTCGGAAGTCTTATCAACCAGATCATCCAAAGGTCGTGTCTATCTCCCGACTGCTTCCTATGTGGAGATGGGCGAATGGTCCCTGGTCCCTTCCGCACAGCGTCAATACAAAACGTTGAACTCCCTCATTGACACCTTCACCCTGGGAGTGGATACCCTTCGGAAAAAGCACCACTACGAGACCTACATGACCCCGCTGCTCAATTCCCTTGAGAAGCTCCCCACGGGGTGGCTTGATCAGTACATCCGGTTTATGGAGAGTGGTGGACTCTTCCTCGTGGGGGGAACCCGCAAGCTTCTGGGACGTTTCGAAGAGAAGCTGCCCCTGGCGGGAAAACTTGGCTCCCTCGTCTCCATCATCGAAGAACTCCAGCCCGTCCTCAAGGGGACTGATATTATTCTTAATATTTCAAAGGATATGCAGCACTTGCTGCAGGAGACCCAGCGGATAGTCGCCATGGCGGGGGAGAACTCTTCGGAACTGAAGTCCTTTGTCCATGGTGGCATCTGGCAGGGATTCCTGGCCAAATACCACGAGTCCAATCTGATCCACAAGCGCATGCTCCAAATCTCCGGTCGCCTTGAGAACCTTATGGAGTCGCGCCCGGGTATCGACGAGTCACTGCTCACCCAATCCCTGGATCACCTGTACATGGCCCAGTGCAACTGTGCCTATTGGCACGGGATCTTCGGTGGACTCTACATGGTTCACCTGCGCCACGCCCTCTATTATCATCTTCTGTTCGCAGAGCATCTGCTTGATCGCTATGAAGATCGCACAGAGGATACCGCCCAGTCCCTGGACTACGACATGGACATGCAGGCGGAGGTTATCCTCAGCGGGCCAAAACTCAACGCCATTATCAAGCCGAACCTCGGCGGTTCCATTGTAGAAATTGACATCAAGGAGCGATATTTCAATATCACGAATGTCATGACCCGGGTTGAAGAGGGCTACCACCGGGATCTGCAGGTCCGTGACGAAAACGCAACCGCCGAGGAGACCGCCACAATCCATCACCATGTCGACTATGTCGATGACCACATGCTGGCAAAACGCATCTATGATTTCGGTCCCCGAAGCAGCTTTCAGGATTACTTCCTTGACGACATCGGGGATCCCGCCCAGACCCTCAAGCGCTTCTCCACCAGAACTTTCAGGGACCAGGGGGATTTTGCCTTCGGGCATTACACCATTTCTGCCATAGACGACGAGATTCCCGGCGCAACCCTCCACAGAACCGGGCAGATTAACGGGCAGGATCTCTCCATCGAGAAGACCTTCGAACTGGCCTCCGACGTTCTGCGGGTCTCCTACACCTTCACCAACCTTGGCGATAAAGCCCTGGTCAGCAACTTCGCACCGGAGTCCAGTTTCACCCTGCTCGCCGATTCAGCCGATGATCGACGGATCCTCATCAACGGGGTCTCCCCCGAAGGGGCCCGGGGCATCAGCAGCGCCGAGGGCACCTTCACTGGAGTCACCTCCCTGGGAATGCGCTCGGATTATGACGGGCTGGGCTTCACCATCTCCTGGAAACCCGAGGTGATGGTCATGGCCTACCCCTTCCACTCTCTGTCAAAAAGCGAGAAGGGTGTAGAACTGAATTACCAGGGGACCTCCCTCACTCCCGTCTTTCCCTTGAACCTAGAGCCAGGGGCCAGCGCCACCATCGGCTTCTCCTTCTCCATCCAGCTGTTTCCCCCGAAACGCTAGCCCTGCCGACAATCTTCTTTTTCCAGATTTCAGATTTCAAATTCCCCAGATGAGCACTGCCACAGAGAGGGGAACGAGATAAAAAGAGAACCAGGCCATTTTGCCCCGGTTTATGAGCTTTACGAGAAACCACAGGCAGGCAAAACCCACTGCGAAGGATGTGAGAACACCGGCCAGGACAGGCCCGCCGTTGGATATGGTGCCCAGATGTCTCGCCTCCAAAAGCCCGGCTCCCCCAATAATGGGAATGGCCAGCAGAAAGGAAAAACGGGCTGCCCTTTCACCCGAAAGCCCCAGCAACATTGCGGCGACTATGGTGCTGCCCGATCGGGAAATCCCGGGAAACACGGCGAACCCCTGGACAAGACCAATGAGCATCGCTCCCTTCCACGAAAGAGTGAGCGCCGTCTTTCTGTTTTTGATCAGGAACAGTGAGGCCAGAATCAGCGCGGTAACGAAAAAACATCCGCTGAGCCAAAACTTCCCCCGGGGTCCTGAAAAAATTGCCCCGAGGGGCTTCTCCAGCAATAACCCGATCACCCCGGTGATGGCTGTGGCGACAATGAGTTTCAGGATTTCTTGTCGCTCGCTGCCCTTGAGACGGCCCCGCACCACGTTGAAGGAATCCACAAGGATCTTCTTAACATCCTTTATGTAATAGCAAATAATCGCCCCAAGGCTCCCCACGTGGAGAAATACGTTGAGGGTGAGACTGGGGGTCAGACCAAATCCCCGCTCCATAAGGACCAGGTGACCGCTGGAGGAGATGGGCAGAAATTCCCCGATCCCCTGCAGAATTCCCAAGAGCAGTGCTTCTGAGTACCCCATTATGCTCAGTCCCCGTTATTTCTTGCGTTTACTGCGGATAGGCTCGCAATCCAGGAATTTTAACTTGCATTTCCTGCAGCCCTTTCGGCGGAACTTGTTGTAATTGTTCCCCATGGGCGTCTGTGCCGTCTCACCGGCGTTGATGCGCTGTACAGCCCAGATATCATCGGTACACCATCCGGTGATATAGATGAACTTGTCATCGGGACGGACCACCAGTCCCGATGTGCGGACCACGGGAAGGGGCAGCTCCTTGACCTTGTAGGTGCTGGTGTCGATGATGCTCAGGGAGTGCCCTGTGTAGTTCGCAGTGTAGAGAAATTTCCCGTCGAAGGAGAGGAAGATGGTTTTGGGCTTCTGACCCACATGGATGATCTTGGTAGTCTTCTGCGTCGCGGTATCCACGACAAAGATTCTCGACCCTCCCATGACGGAGAAATACATGGTCTTTCCATCCTTGGAGGCCACCACGTGCCGCGGTCCGCGACCGATGGCGTAATGTTTCAGAGTAGGTTTTGCGCCCACATGTTTTTTCTTCCCCTTCACCAGCGAGGAAGTCTCCACCACCGTAAAATTTTTGCTCCCGTTGTTTGCAAGATAGAGCAGCGATTCATCATGGTTGAGGGCGAGCCCCCGGGGATTTCTCTGCCGGGTCCGGAAAATATTATAATTATAACTTTTCAGATCAATCACGGCAAAGGAAGAGGCCGCCCACAGGGAGACGAAGGCCTTGTCGCCTGTTTTATTGAGCAGAATTAACTTGGGGAACCCACCGTAAATTCTGACTCTTTTTTTGAGTTTGTAGGTGGCGAGATCTATCACATCGAAATAATCACCATACATGTTGGTGGAGTAGAGGGTCTTGTTGTCACGGGAGACATAAGACTCGATGGAGTTTCCCTTGTAATGGATATAGCGCTCGAAGGTGAGGGGATCCGCCTTGAAGACGGAGATGTTGTCCCTGCCGATTTTTCCGAAATTGCTGACGTAGAGGTGTTTGCCATCATGGGCAACAGAGGCTCCCTTGGGCATACTTCCAGTGGGCGCCCCGCCCCAGATCATGAATTTGGTGTTGCTGATGGTGACGGAATCTCCCACCCTCCTTGCACCATGAGCAGTCAGGGGAGAGAGAAGAACAAACGCAAAAAGAAAAATAACCTTCATAGTGAATTATTCCTTGGTAGTACCCCGGCCGATCCATTGGCCGCAAAGAGATGGTAACCCTCCGACAGTTGTACCAGCTTCTCCCCGGAGGAGGCAAAAAAAAACCGTCTGCTCCCTCACTTTGAACCAATGATTGGTGGTTTGGCAAAACACTCTGGCGGTCTGATCCGCGAAAATTTGACAGAGCCGTGTTAACCGGGACGAAAATAGCTAAAAAAATCCATTAAAAGTCTATACGGTTAACTTGACCTCAGGGCGTAAAACATTTATCCTTACTCGTTCCCAAATAATAGCTTTGACCCTATTTCGGAGCATCGGCAATTAAACCGGAAGAGGCGGTCACATTGGGTAAACTGGAGGATTTCATGGCCGATCAACAAGCTTATGTACTGGATGGCCGGTTCGCATTGGGAGCCCTGGTCGAACGGGTTGCCATTGGTGATTACTATAACGCCACCGATACTCAAACTAATGCGCCGGTTATATTATTCATAACCCACCCAACTGTGCTCCCCGACGCGCCACGTCTGGAGAAGGCGCGCACGGAGATAGAAGCAGTCTCAAAGGCTTCTGTTTCGGGGATCGATCCCCTCATCTATTGCAATACACTCCCCGACGGCCGTCTGTTTACTGTCAGAAAAGGTCAAAAATCGGCACCCCTTGCCAGTCGGATCTCACAGGGTACTGTCAACTACCTGGAATCGGTTCAACTCCTCGGCTCCCTGATCAAGTCCCTGCAGCAAGCCGCAGCGGTTGGGGTTTTCCACCGGGAGATCGGCCCCAATAACGTCATCTTTCTGAATGAAAACACCTTGGGAATCAAAAACTTCGGGCTTGCCCAACCCTTGGGCAACAACCTCTTCGGCGACCCATGGTTCATGGCACCCGAGCAGGCTGTGGGTCAGGAACCGGGGATGGGTTCAACCATTTATAGCCTTGCATGTATTTATTATTACATGGTTGTTGTGCTCCCGCCGTTCCAGGATGCTGATCCTGCGGTGCTCTACCAGCGCCATCGGCAAGAGATGCCTGTTGCTCCATCAAAGGCGCGCCCCGATGTAATCATCCCCGAAGCCATTGACGGTGTCATTCTCAAAGCCATGGCCAAAGAGCCCGGGGCCCGATATCCCAACCTCTCCTCATTCATCTCCGATCTCAACGGGGCCATCAACCCCGCCCACGGCGATTCATCCATCGCCGCTACCGTTGCCTCTGACCCGGTGGTCATTCCCCAGGAGGCACCTCCTGCTCAAGTGGCTCTCCCCGTCCAGACTGCACCGGCACCACAGCAAGTTGTCAGTACACCGGCAGTCCAGCAATCAGCTCCGGTCATGACACCACTGGCATCCAGCCCCGCTACCGATGGTCAGGAAGATCAGATGGATGGCGCCGAGGGAGAAGACGATCAGCCACGATCACCTCGACGCCGCAAACGTGGCGGTTTCAGGGAGACCTTGTGGTTCAAAAAAGGCGAAGAGGCACGTGTTGAGGAGCCTGCGAAGGCAGAAGATATGCTCAAGGTGGAGAAGGGGACAGGAACCCTCTCAGATAAAAATAAATCCATCGAAGAGCGATACCGCGATGGAACAGAAAACCTCTCTGCTGATGATCGGCGGAAATTTTCCGTACGTACCGGGCAGACCGGTGTTTTCCAAGCAGTTAAAGTCGAAGATATCAAAGCGGCTGAAGCAAAACGCGAAGTAGTCGAAACCGAAATGGCCCAACAGCGTAAAAAATCCAAGCTCCTGTGGGGCATCATTGCTCTGGTCATTATCGCGAGTGCCACGGTCGGAGGCATCTTTGCCGCCAACACCATTTTGTACAAAGAGAAATTTTCTGCCAAGGGTATAGAAGAGATGGAGGCCCTCCTCATTTCGGTCAAGCCTGCACCCAAACCGCAGTTTCTCTTTTCGTCCTCCAAGGATTTTGCCGATCTCCTGAAAAAAGCAAAAGAGGCCCTCAAAAACCGCAATATCGTGCCATCCACAAAGCAGGGAACGGGCGAATCTGCAGCTGAATTCATCATTTCCATGATCAAACTAAAGGACACTGCCCACGCAGCGTTGCTGGAATCAGTCAAATCTGAGTTTACCAATTATGCCCTGTCCATGGAGGTGGCCGCAAAACACCACGACAACATGGATATGCTCATCAGACTCTCCTCGGCCCTGGAGATCATTAACCCCAATAACCAGGTCAGTTCCACCTTCAGACTGTTGGTTCAATTCTATCAGACCAAAAAGGGGCAACGATTCGCTAAAAAAACACCCATCAAATTCTATCTCGATATGCTCCCCTTTTACCCGCAACTGCCCAACTGGGATTACGTCTCCAGGGAAAAACTGCAGGCGTGGATGAAGGAGAACAAACGAAGGGGTAACGTTAAAAAAGACGAGGCCTTTGCGCTCATGCTCCACAACCGGCTGGTTCAGGATTTCCTGAAAAAATCCGATGACTCCGTTATAAACCCTTACAATGATTGCGGCATGTGCACTTTTGTCACCTTGGAAAAAACCATCAAGGAGCTCTCCACAGGCAAAAAACTGCGCAACAGAAAACTCATTAAAATTCAAGCGGATCTTCCCAAGATCAAGAAACAGGTGCTCGATCAACTCCACAAACTGCTCACCAACTATGTGGACAAAAAAGATTTCCGGATGGTAAAACGCACCATATATGCCATCAGTCGCTTCTTCTCCACCACCGACAAGATCGCTATGGAAGTCATGGCCAAGGTCCAGAAATTCCTTCCTCCCGACTCTCTCGCCAAGGTGTCCAAGGACTTTGTCGCACCAAAGTAGGTGAAAATGCGGATATTCATAGCCATCTTCACCATATCGCTCTTTGCAGGATGCACTCCGAAAAACAGTGCGGAGAGCACTTACGCCCGATGGCGTACCCACTGGCAGTCGAGAAACGGCGCAGGGATCTATGAACATATTTCCAAG
>JAHJLU010000784.1 GCA_018821745.1 Myxococcota bacterium
CCGGGAGGGAATCGTCAAGCTCCTCTGCTTCGGAATCGGAGTCGGGCAATGAGATGATAAATGAATGTTTCGCAGGCTCTGACGACTCCGAGTCGCTGGACATGACAATCATACCCCCTGTCACCATATCGGGCTCAGGCTCAATCTCCTCAAGATCCACATCGTTAATCAGACCGTCGCCATCATCCTCCAAATCATCTTTTAATTCTGACAGGTTAATGACAAACTCACCTTTGTAGTCAATATCATCTTCTTTGGGCACGCCTTTATTGAGGTGGCTCATCTCGTGGTCCCTGGCCTCTTCCTTCTCCCGATCGGTGGTCAGAAATGGACCAAGCGTAAAAATGAAGTCCCCCGTATCTTCATTCCCCGAATCATAAATGCCGTTTGAATCTTCCAGTACCGGTTCTGCTTCATCGTGGCCCAAGAGTTCTTCTTCCAGACGTTTTTCAGTAATCTGATGCGCCTGTTGCTCTTCTTCACTGAGGTTATACAAGGGTTTGGTCCCGCTCATCTTTCGATCAACCGGCATCACCTGCAAGTTTTCGGCGACCGGTGGCGGAATGCTCATTTTTTCCGATGACGATTTTTGTGCACCCTTTGCCACCGGCGACGCTTTGAGTTTGGCAGGATCTATCTTCTGCTGATCCGTATCTTCGTTGTTCAGTTGGGATATTCTAACGTCGCTCTGGGTATCGGCAGGGGACCTTTTCCCTTTTCTCACCTGGGTATCGTTGGAAGAAAAGGCAGTCTGCTGGGTATCGCTGGCTTTCTCCTGGGGAAACACCGTGTCACATGATAAAAAATCACTGAATCCGATATGTGCCTGCTCCCACTCATCGTCACTGATTAGATCCACACTTTCACAGGGAACAAGGGGGACGAGCTCGATATCTTCTATTCGCGCCCGATCCAGCAGGATTTCCTGAGCGAAAAACTCTTTCATGAAGCTGGCAAATTCATTGCGACTATACCCAAGCACTTCTTTTTTCAAGAAGATTCCCAAGGCCTTTGCAAAATCAGCTGCGCAGGCATATCGGTCTTCGGGTTTCGGTTCCAGCGCTTTCTTCACCACTGCCTGGAGGCGAAGGGGGATTTCGTCCCACTCCGGGCCAAAGGGAGGCAGTTTTCCAGACTTGGCATTTTTCAGAATTTCAATGTCGCTCCCGCCATCCCATATTCGCTTTCCCGTCAGAAGCTCATAGAGGACAATTCCGGCACTGAAAATGTCGGTCCGGAGATCCAGATCATGACCTGCGGCCTGCTCCGGACTGAGGTAACGGGCTTTGCCCTTGATGATGCCGGCCTTGGTCTTGGCGAGGGAGAATGTTGACTTCGCAATACCGAAATCACATATTTTAACATCACCGTTATAACCCAGGAGGATATTTGAGGGGTTCACATCACGATGGATGAGCTGGATCGGGCGGGCATTATCGTCGCAGATAGCGTGAGCGGCACCGAGCCCCTCAAGCATATTTTTGGTTATATATGCCGCTTCAACAACCGGCACCGTTTTATTGCGTGATCGTATTTTGTCGAGAAGAGACTGGAGATCTTTGCCCTCAACCATCTCCATCACGATGAAATAGATGTCATTAGATTTATTGAACTCAAAAACCTCGACAACGGATGGATGGGCGATGAGGCTGGAAATGCGCGCCTCCACGGTCATGGCCCGAATGAACTCCTCATTGTCGCAATACATGGGCAGTATCTTCTTGATAGCCACGTTTCTTGCAGGAGCTTGCCCTTCCTCCAGTTTCCCCCAATAGACTTCCGCAGTGGTTCCCAGTGCCATCAATTCAAGAAGGTGATACCGCCCGAGTGGGACAGATTTCTTGCTTCCGCCGGAAATTACCATATGCAGAACTCCTCATGTGCACGCTGGAGTATGAATGTCTTGCCTGCTAAAACAATTGAATATACTATTTCATGATGTTTCTTTCCACCGTTTTTGTTGTCATTGCCCGGAAACCCTGTCCGTTAATCACGCTCCCGTGCCAGCGATGCTCCTCTTCGTTCTCCTTTTACTGAAATTGCATGATGAATTGGTGGCACAAATGGGGTATTCTCTTGATCAAAATTCGCCTGACCCCAATTATGGAGGTACTGAGTAGATGCGATCTTTCTCCAGTATTCCCATGGGGACCGGCTAAAAGCGTTACAATTTTTCTGGGGCCCGAGTCACCACGAGCCCGGAAGGTTTGACCCATGCTCCGAGCAATTTTGTATTCATTGAGTATACTTTTGTTTTTACCTTTTGGCGGCAAGGCATTTGCCACCTCGACTCCAGAAGAAACCCGGTATCTGAAAAAAGTTCATCCCTCCATTAAGAAATTCTGGGACAACAACGTCATTCAACTGGCGGAGATGCTGCTAAAGTCCAAGC
>JAHJLU010000785.1 GCA_018821745.1 Myxococcota bacterium
GCCGCCGACCAGTTTACCGCCGACCCGATACCAGAAAGGGAGGGTAGGTTTTGGGGGAAGTTTTATGTCGAGGGGGGTGAATTTCTTGCCGCTGGCCTTGCCAATGTTGTTGTACATTGCGATGAGGGCGTGCCACGCTTCCCGGTTATTGGTCACCTTGGCGGGATCCACGGGGGCCCACTTGTGTTTTTTGGCTTCACGATTATAGGCGGCGATTCGGGAAATCACCACGGCGGGGGTGATGATGATGTAGTTCTTTTCACGCCCCACATAGCCACACCATTTTACGTCTGAGTTCCACAGCGGGACCCCGAAGACCTTGGTGGAGTTGAAGGTATATCCAATATCCATATAGCCAAAGTTGTCGGTCTTGAAAAAATCCACATTGGGAAGCTCTTTGTACTTGAAGACATACCCTTCCTGCTGTGCCTGGTTGCGCCGCGCGTTGGCGTCGGGGGCAAGCGAGAGAACAGCGAGTCCCACTAAAACGGGTAAAAAATAGTTCATTTTCATTATGTTTCCTCCACAGTGTTTAATGTTATTTCGAACTATTCGAGAACATCGGCTGCAACTATACACCAGGGGCATAGATGCTCTCTATTAAAAAACCCCTGGTTGTGAAGATTTTCACCGTGTTTTTGAGCAGTTTTGCAGACCACTGGTCTAAGCCTATAAATCTTCGGTCCCTTGCATGGGATTATTCACTCTGGGCTTGTGGGGGACACTGGGCCTCCCCCCGAGCCGCCTTGGACACCCACGATTGGAGATATGTCCCTTGCGAGTGGGGCAGCGGTCTTTGGCGTCGGGGATACCGTCACCGTCGGAGTCCTTGAGCTTCATGTCTGAGACAGGCGGCGTCTTACCCCCAATCGCCGGCGGCGTCACAACGTCCCCGGGGGGATTCGCCACCCGCATTTTCCCCAGCATGGGCGGGGGTGGAACCTTGCCGGGACACCCCATATTGGCTTTTTCCCCCTTGGACGTGGGACATTTGTCCTGATCATCGGGGATCCCGTCTGCGTCTGTGTCCTTTGGCATCTGAACAGGTTTTATCTTGCCCTCGAGAGGAATCTTGTCCGATTTCACCGCGGGCTTCACCGCCGGTTTGGATCCGGGGGAGGACTCCTGCTCCTTCTCCTTTTTGCCGCATCCGCTCAACGCCAGGGCCGCCGTAATGGTGGTCCCGACCAGGAGCGTCCTGACCAGTGAGACCGATGGATAATGGGGAGTTTCAATGGATTCACGGGGCTTGAGTTTCATGCTTTCTCCTTTGGGACCTTAGGTTTTCACAGAGTGGACCTGCGGAAATCGGGGGTTTTTCTTTCCCGTCTCCCGTGGCAATACTCTCGAGTCCTCAGAGACAATAATGAAAAACTCCTGAAATAAACAGCGGAAAAGCCGGGATATCAGTCCAGATAGTCGTCGTTGTTGAGTTTCTGAGGCAGATAGATATCGGTGATAAAGGAAATACCCCGGGCGGAGAGGGCCTCAAGCTCGAGTTTCACTCGTGAGTCGAGCATTTTTTTCATCTCGCGCTGCCATTTCTTGTCGGCGAACCATGGGTATTCCATCATCTGCCGCGCACGGGCCTCATCTTTTTTGTTCAGTGAGATGGTGACCACGTCGGGAAGGTCAAAGGCCTCCCGGTCGAAGGAGGAGAGCCCGATGAACCGCGCCTTGGGCACGGCCATTCGGATGGAGTCATAGGCCAGGTTGATGGAGCCCTGCTTGAGGACGGAATAGATATAAAGCCCCCAGGGATCATTGTCCACCAGCACATAGACGGGGAGTCCAAGCTCCTCGTGCATGCGCCGGATGAGCCGCCGCACCCCGCGGGAGGTCTGCCCTCCTGACTGCAGCATGATGCAGTTGTGGGTTTTCCAGAACTTATCCTCGTTGAGCCGGCGCCACACGGCGTCTTTCTCAACCAGGAGGATGAAGTCGGCTTCCGTCTTGCCGAACTTGATGACGTGGTCCTCCACGATGGAGGGGATCCCCCATCCTCCGGAGCCGACACGACGGCAGTTGATGGTGTCCCCCGCGTCCACCACGGTGATATTCCCCACCATGGTTCCCTTGTTGGAGGCAAAGAGGTGGAGGTCCTCACGCAGCGTCCCCAGGCAGACTTCCAGATCCTCGATGATGGGATCCGACTCATCCTGCTCGTCAAAGGTGTTCTCCCCCTTGGAGAGGGTGTGCTTGGTCATGTAAAAGAGATCCCTGATGGAGGTTGTCTTGTCCACCTCCAGGAGCTCGGTACAGGCTGAGGCCACCAGGAAGGTCTGCATGAACTTTTTCGCCATGCCCTGATGGAAGAAGAGCCGCTCCTGGGTGCTGTCACCCATTTTGAGCATCCCCTCCTCTTCATTGAAGACGGTGTTGGACAGCGCCCGAACGGGGATGGTGAGCAGCGGATTTTTCTGGAGCTCCAGCTCCTTGAGGGTTGTCTCGGCCATCTGGTTTATGAGGAATTTCACCCGTTTGGATTTTTTATTCATCATCATCCCCCTCAAAGTCAAAGAACAGGGACTGCTGTCGTTTTTTCCCGTGGGATTTGGGCGCCAGGCTGCCCCGGGAGGCTGCGGACGGCTCCGGAGTCAGATCACTGTCGTCCCCATCGCTGTCGTCCTCGTCCGCGGCGCCGGATTCGTCATCATCGGGGTCTGTATCTTCCCCGTCGCCAGGATCATCGTCGGGCTGGTCATCCACTCCCTCCTCCACGGCCTCGCCGGCCTGATCATCGGTGTCAGCGTCGGCGCCATTCCCGTCGGTGTCCCACTCATCGCCCGACGCGTCATCCTCCCCGTCACCGGTGGATTTGCTCTTTTTGGGTGTCTGATAGGCTTCTTCTGCCTCCATATCGGGCTTCTCCGTCTCGAAATTGGCGATCGTGTAGCGCTCCGTGGCGGTTTCAATGAGCTCCTGAATCTTTACCGCGTCCTTCCCCGTGATATTGGAGATGGCGCGGGCCAGCTCTCCCGTGTAGCGGGCAAATATATCCTTGCGCTCCCTGGCAGCACGGAGTTTATCCTTTTTCTGGAGGTAGTTTCCCAGCTCCCGGGCACACAACTGAATAGCCAGCTTCATCTCGGAGATGATCTCGTTGTAGTGGGCCACGGCCTCCTTGCTCTCGGAGGTGAAGGGCACCCAGACCGAGGCGAGGTGAACAATGATCACCAGCGCGCCCTGGGGAAAGCCGCCCTTGGGCTGGGTGATACCATAGCGCCGCCAGTTGATGTCCATGATGGCCCGGGAGATGGCGCAGGCCTTCTGCTGGTAGAGCAGAGGGACCCGGTTGGCCAGCCGGATAATCTGCGCGGGAGAAGACTTCGCCTCCTTGCGGGACATCTCGTTATAGGTGACCCGCAGGGCTTCAAACTCGTCGTCGGTCAGTTTCTTTACACGCATTCGGCGAGCGACGCCCGCCTTGTCGGCCAGCTCCCCCGCCTTTTTCCTGGTGAACCCGGGCAGCTCCAGAAGGGCGGCGGCCACGGTCTTCTCCTCGTCGAACTCAATACCCGCGATGGAGCGGTCGTCCATCTCGGAGGTGTCCACAATCCCCTTGAGCTCGCCCCCGTAGGCCAGCGCGACCTCCACCAGGAAGGGGTTTCCCTTGTAGACCGAGGGGGGTCTCGACTTGGAGATGTAAAACTCGGCGTCGGAGATTTCACGCGCCAGTCCCCGCCGCATGAGCCGCTCACCAATGGGGACAATGGCCGTGGCCGACGGGGCCATGATCTTCACCTTGGGAATAGCCTTGTGGATGGCCTCAATCTCTTCACCCTTGAGCCGCTTGGGGGCGCGGGATATGGGCACCCCTGCCTCCTCGCAGATCTTCTGGGCCACATTGGGAGTCACACGGCTGAACTCATGCTGCAGAGCACCGGACAGGGTGCGCGCAGAGGTCTCACGCAGGATTTTCATGAGCATGCCCAGCTCAACCCCGTAGGGATGGGGGCGAATCTCCTGTGCCTCCGGGGGCAGCTGCTCGGAGACCCTGGGGAACACGAGGCTTCCACGGGGACCATCGTAGTAAATGGCGGCGTGGGGATTGGCCACGGCGGTCTGGGCGAGATATTCATCGATGCTGTGCCGCCCCGATTTGTAAACGCCAACGATATCTATGGAGACGGAGGTGCCGTGGTCATGGGGAAACTCCACTTCCGTGTCGGTGACCACCCGGGGCCTGTTGGATTTGAGATCCAGCACCAGCTCGAAGAGATGGGCCGGCTTGTCGGGGGCTGTCCTGGAAATGATGCACACTGGACGCCCCGTGGTCAACTGCCCGTACATCCCGGCGGCGGAGATTCCAATGCCCTGCTGCCCGCGGGACTGCTTGAGGGAGTGGAACTTGGACCCATAGAGCAGCTGGCCGAAGATTTTGGGAATCTGTTTCTTTACAATCCCTGGGCCGTTATCAAGGGTGGTGACCCGCAGCTTGTCGTCCTCGAGGTTCTCGATGGTGACATGAAGCTCCGGGAGGATACCCGCCTCTTCACAGGCATCCAGAGCGTTATCCACCGCCTCTTTCACCGTGGTCATAACGGCGCGGGCGGGAGAATCAAATCCAAGAAGCTGCTTGTTTTTGGCAAAAAACTCGCTGATGGAGATGCTCCGCTGCTTGGTGGCCATTTTCTCCGCCCGGGAGCGACGGCCGGGAGGGGTCACTCCCCCGTCATCGTCGGAGTCGCTGTCATCCACCGGCTCTTCAACCTCTGTTTCCTCATCATCTCCGGCGATTTCTTCAATATCTACAGTATCGTCGAGGTCGTCCCTGTCCAAGATTATTTCCTTATCAGTCATGGGAAGTCAGTCCTGTATATGCCACCATCCGTCGTGGCACTGGCCCGGTTCTCTGCATACCGGGCATTGATATGGTTCAACAAAGGGGACATCATGGCGAAGGCTTCATGCGCTTCATGTGACAGGCGAGTCTCAACCAGCCCCCGGTCGGGTACTGCTCTACCACGCAATCAGGCCGATGAAAAGGGGGTCGTAATAATGTCCGAAAGCCCCCAATTCCATTCATGTTTAAAGAATTGGAGCGCCACCCCGCCCGAGACAGCGAGAAAACCAGGACCCCGCCACAATTCAAATCCCCTATGGCTTTGTTTTGCCGAACTGGATCTCGTGGAGCTTTTTCTCCACCAGGGCCTTCTCCTGAACGGAGCGGACCACCCTGAGCGTGGTCTTCAGAATTTTCTGGGCATCGGCGACCCGGTTCTGTTCCAGCATGAGCTCCACCAGATTGAAGGCGTGGCTCACATCCGAAGGCTTCAGGTGATAGGCGCTGAGCCAGGACTTCTCGCACTCCTCAGTGTTTCCGTAGGCTTTCCAAATCTCCCCCTCAATCTTGAGCAGATTAAAGGAGTTGGGATCCATGCGCTTGAGACGATCCAGATAGAGGAGGGCCTGCTGGTAATCCTTGGAGCGGTACTGCAGGACCACCATGCGAAGGAGCAGCTTGGTGCTGTCGGGGTGCTTCTCGATGAGCCGGGTCAGATATCCCGAGGCCTCCTTGAATTCACCCTTGGCGGTGTGCAGGTTCACCAGGCGCCACATTATGGAGTCTTTGCGCGGATCTGTTGCGAGCCGTTTTGTGAGCGCGGTGATTTCTCCCGATGGATCGGGGCGCTGACGCAATTTCATAAAAGCGAAATAGCCAATCCCCCCGAAAATCAGGAAAATGATTAAGGCAAACACCGCGGCCCTAATCCGGATGCCGTGACGGCGTTCATAGCAGGAGGGGCACACATTTTTACCCCACCGCTCGTGGATACACTCGGGACAGCCGGCGACTCCACAGATATCGCAGGTGAGGAGGGCTGGTTCACCGGGGTGGCGGGGGCACGCACCGGCACGTTTTTTCGGTCGCCCCGCCTTGATCTTCATGGTTAGCCTTTTTTCAGGGTGTCCATGAAATGGTCGTCTTTTGCGAACACATCCGCCTGCTGGTGGAAGTCAAGGAAGTGCACATAAATAGCCACGTCCTGGGCGTTGAAATCACTCTCAAGCTCCTTGGCCTTCTCACGGAGAACCGGCTCGGGGACGGTCTTGAGGAAACTCTCGTCGGTCTCACCGTTGCGATGCTTCACATTGATCTTGTCGAGAAAAGAAGCAAGCATGGGACGCTTTCGGTGGATAAGCCACTCATAAATCAGAGACTGGGCCACATGGAAATTATTTCCCTGGACCGCCTCCATGAGCCGGCCCTTCCAGATCTCAGCCCGCTTTTTGAGACTGAGAATCCTGGTGGGGATCCTGGTCGAGATGTCGGCGGAGTTGAGGACCCGCTTGAACTGTCCGGAGTTGAAGTCGTCGACAATGGCTTCCACCTTTTCCCGACCAATGCTGTTCACTATTTCAATCGGCTGCATCTGCGCACTCCCTCTCCTTCGCGGTCCCGTGGGGACGGCAAAGGGAAAGCCACCCCGGGACCATGTGGCCCCGGGGATGACACTGGTTCACTGAGCGAAAACTAGGCCGACATGGAGTCGACAAAATCCTGGTTGTGTTCGGTCTTGCCAAGTTTGTCGAGCATGAATTCCATGGCGTCGATAACATTGAGTGGATGCAGCAGCTGCCGGAGAATCCACACACGGTTGAGGACGTGGGGAGGAAGCAGGAGCTCTTCTTTTCGGGTACCCGACTTGTTGATGTCGAGGCAGGGGAAGATGCGTTTTTCCATGAGCTTGCGGTCGAGATGGATCTCGGAGTTACCGGTGCCTTTGAACTCTTCGAAGATGACCTCGTCCATACGGGAGCCCGTATCAACCAGCGCGGTGGCGATAATGGTGAGGCTGCCGCCCTCTTCCACGTTACGTGCGGCACCAAAGAAGCGCTTGGGTTTGTGGAGCGCGTTGGAGTCCACACCACCGGAGAGAATCTTGCCGGATGGGGGAACCACGGTGTTGTATGCGCGGGCAAGGCGGGTGATGGAGTCGAGAAGAATGACGACGTCTTTGCGGTGTTCCACCAGACGCTTGGCTTTCTCGATAACCATCTCGGCGACCTGTACGTGACGGGCTGCGGGCTCGTCGAAGGTGGAGGAGATGACCTCGCCCTTGACGCTGCGCTGCATGTCCGTAACTTCCTCGGGGCGCTCGTCAATAAGCAGGACCATGAGCACGGTGTCGGGATGATTGGTGCTGATGGCGTTGGCGATGTCCTGGAGGAGCATGGTTTTACCGGCGCGGGGAGGGGAAACGATGAGGCAGCGCTGACCCTTGCCGATGGGAGTGAGGAGATCCACGATACGGGTGGACATGTTCTTGCGGTCACTCTCGAGCATCAGTTTTTCCTGAGGATACAGGGGAGTGAGGTTGTCAAAGAAGATTTTGTCCAGCTGCAGCTTGGGGGACTCCATATTGATACGGTCGACCTTGAGGAGGGCAAAATAGCGCTCGGAGGTCTTGGGGGGGCGGACTTCGCCCTCTATGGTGTCACCGGTCTTGAGACCGAAACGTTTGATCTGGGAAGGAGAAACGTAAATATCGTCGGGACCTGGGAGATAGTTGTAGTCGGGGGAACGGAGGAATCCGTATCCGTCGGGGAGGATTTCGATGACGCCACGGCCAACGATGGTCTCACCCTGGTTGGCTGCGGATCCGAGAATTCTGAAGATGAGGTCTTGTTTCCTGAGA
>JAHJLU010000786.1 GCA_018821745.1 Myxococcota bacterium
ATCTTGTTGGTGTTGTTGATGTTGTTGGTGTTGTTGATGTTGTTGGTGTTGTTGACGTTGTTAGTGTTGTTGACGTTGTTGACGTTGTTGGTGTTGTTGCCACTGTCGTCATCGCAGGAGACGAAAGTCAGCATGGCCGTGATAATCAGGGCCATAAAAGCGTAAGTTCTCATGTGTAGCTCCTTTAAAATTAGGGTTATGGAATATGGGAATCAATTTATTCAGTCGGCACCTTTAATAGCGCATTAGGACCGTTTGACAAGCTGAAATCGGGCAATGGTGAAGCGGGTGAAGCATTGCTGTAAAACTTCATCTGGCTAAGTGATTGTTCCGCCTGATAAAGAGCCAATCCTTAGTGGAAGGGGATTTGTTCCAGCTCGAAGCGGTTTTTTATGGATTCCAGGAGGTCGGCCCTCACCATCCAGTAGTTTGCGCACTCACACCATGGCCTGACCGCAACCTGCACTCCCGCGGCATCGAGTGACTCAACCGTGATATAGGCTCCACGATCCTTGAGTACCAGAGGGTGCTGGAGGACCTCGCTGGTGAGCACGTCCCGAACGTGGGACAGGTTTTGCTCATAGGGGACACAGAGGATTAGGTCCACGGTCATCTGTCCCATGACAGTCATATTGGTGATGGTCTCGGACATGACCCTTGAGTTGGGGACGATAATTTTCTTGTTGTCGCGGGTGATGAAGTGGGTCGCCAAAATGGATATAACGGAGATTTTTCCCGTTATTCCTGCACAGGAGACTGTGTCTCCCACACGAAAGGGGCGGAAGATAATCAGGAGAACACCCGCTGCAAAGTTTGAGAGGGCCCCCTGAAGCGCCAGGCCGATTGCGAAGGAGGCTGCTCCAAGGATGGCAATGAATGAGGTGGTCTGTATCCCGATTTGCGCCAGGATGGCCAAAAATACAATTACCCTGATGATTGTCCGGACAACAATGACAATGAACCGGGAGATGGTGTTCTCCAGGTTTTTCTTGGCCAGAAACCGTTCAAGGGTTTTGGTGATAAATCCCAGCAAAATCCTTCCGCTGATGTAGATGGCGATAGCCGAAATAATACGCAGCCCGAAGGTTGTGCCCATGTTCTGGATATAAAATTTGAATTGACTGGCGTTCATGTTTTCCTCCAATATAACAGGTGTTCACACACTGGATTCGCCTATCACATTCCCCTTTGGCTGTCCATGAATTAGCCACTGTCAGCGCCCGGGGGCGTCAGCGCCCGGGGGGACTCAATGTAGTTGACTGGGGGAGGGATGCACCGGATCTGTCATGCCTCGTGGACCATCACTTTAAAACGGTTCCCCTTGATCCTGCCCTGTGCCAGAATTTTTCTTGCCTGGGGCAGGACCTCACGCTTCACTGCCACGAAGGTGATATAATCCTGCCTGTCAATTCTCCCCACCTGGGATCCCTCTATTCCACCCCTGGCGGTGAGGGCGCCCAATAAATCCCCGGCGCTGATCTTGTTTCGTCGCCCCCCGTTTATGGAGAGGGTCACCATGGGAGGTTCAAACCATTGCGTCTCTTTTACTCCCGAATATGAGACCGGTTCCAATCGGTAATTTCCCGAGAGAAATTCATTGATGAGGGTGAGCCGGTGTTTCTCCACAGGCTTCATCAGAGAGATGGCCAGTCCCGTTCGCCCTGCGCGCCCCGTTCGGCCAATGCGATGGACATAGGTCTCGGTCTCCAGGGGGAGGTCATAGTTGAAGACGGCGCTCAGGTCGCTGATATCCAGCCCCCTGGCTGCCACATCCGTAGCGACGAGCACCCTGGAGCTTCCGTTGGAAAACCGTATGAGTACTTCGGTGCGTTCCTTCTGCTCCAGATCTCCGTGGATGACCAGGGCATGAAAGCCTGCCCCCATCAATTCTTCGCCCAGTGTTCGGCACCCCTCCTTGGTGTTGCAGAAAATGAGGCTGGACTCGGGCCTGTGTAATGACAAAAGCGCCATGAGCGCGCGCCCCTTGTCCTGGGGATGGACCTCATGAAAATGTTGTTCGATGACCGAGGCGTCGTGATGCTCATCAACGGAGACCGACCGCGGGTTCCTGAGAATTTTTTTACTCAGGTGACGGATTTCATCGGGCAGTGTGGCCGAGAAAAAGAGTGTCTGTCGCTCCTGGGGAACAAAAGAGAGGATCTCGGTGATGGGATCAATGAAGCCCATATCCAGCATTCGGTCAGCTTCATCCAGGACGAGCATGCTCACTTCATTGAGTTGAAGAGAGTTTGCCTGCAGCAGGGCAAGGACCCTCCCAGGTGTGCCAACAATGATGTGGGCCTCATGGCTCAGGGAGTGCTGCTGCTTGCGCAGGGGCATCCCACCGGTGATTTTCATGATTTTGATGTTGTGGGTATAGCGGGCCAGCAGCCGGAGCTCGGCGGTGACCTGCTCCGCCAACTCGCGGGTTGGACACAGGACCAGCGCCTGAACACGATACCTGTCCAAGTTTATGTTGTGCAGGATTCCAATGCCGAAGGCTGCGGTTTTACCGCTGCCGGTTTTGGCCCGGGCCAGAACGTCACAACCTTCGAGGATCGCGGGGAGGGACTCCTCCTGGATGGGGGTCATGGCGTTGTATTCCATGTCGGCCAGGTTTTTCAGAAATTGCGGGGAGAGGGGGAGGGATGAAAATGAACACATGAGCGCTGCTTAGCATGCCCTCCCTTCCACGCCAATGATATTATGTCTGACTGCCCCCGTCTGGCAGAATTCCTTCAGGAGTAACCCAGAAGGCGCTCCACGAATCCCCTGTGGGTCAGATAGAATAGATCGCCCGAGATGAGGATGAGGTTTCCCAGGGCATGGAGGATTATGGGAGCAACCAGGGAGCGGCTGCGTTCATAGCTGTAGGCCATGAGGAGACCCGCTCCAAAATGGTGGGGAGAGGTTATTGTCCTGAAACTGATCCAGTGATAAATCCAGAAAGTCAGCGCCGAGAGAAAAATTGCCGGCCATATTCCCACGCACTGTCTCAGTCTTGCCTGCACGACCCCTCTGTATGTGAGCTCTTCAATGATGGGAGCCCAGAGTACGGAACTCACAAAGACGATCCAGTAATGATCAGGGTGGCGCACATTTTGGGGAATCAGTGTCCAGCGCACCCCTCCCCATCGGGCCAGTAAAATGGCTCCTCCCACAAGGATGATGGTAACAAGTGCGCCCCAGAGAATAATTTTTGCCAGGATTTTTAATGCACGGAAAATATTGGGGCGATACAGGGGG
>JAHJLU010000787.1 GCA_018821745.1 Myxococcota bacterium
CCAGACGGGGGAAGCCCGACCCTCCTCCTCTCCATGTATATCATTAGAATAAAATACGGCAAGCCCAAAGAATCACCGGCCGCGCTCCTGACACCAGCGGCTGCATAAACCTGTTGTGCGGAGGGCTGATTCTCCCTATTATAGGTGACCTTTTGCCCCAGAGGTTCATGCCCATGAAACCATCACTGATTTTCATTGTTCTACTGATCGCTTTCGCGTCCTGCGCCCGCCAGAAACAGGCCACGGGGGATTCCTCGTTCTCCGTGCAGGTGCACATCAACGCCGACGGCACCGTGAATGTGGAGGAGACCATCTCCCTCTCGCTCAAGAGTCCGGGGAACCTGACCCGCCAGCTGCCCATGGTGGAAGGCTCCGGCAAGCTCCTGCTGCGTCAGCGCATCACCGACCTCTCCGTGTGGCGGGGTAAAAAGGGAGAGACAAAGGTCAGACACCGTCTGAGGGCCGGCGACTACTGGACCAACATCGACCTTCTGGGCCTGCCGGCTGGGGAACAGGTTCTTCACCTGAAATACAAAGTCCTCTTCCCCTTTCTCCCCTCCGGTTCGAGCAGGATCTTCCCGTGGCAGTTTCCTTCTTCCTTCTGGAACCTGACGGTGAAGGACCTGGCCATAACGTGGCACCTGCCCGCCGCCTACAAAAAAGAAGCGATCAAACTCAAGAATATAAAGGATTACAGGGATGCGATCCCGGGGACAGTCACCCATGGCGAGAGGCACATCACTTTTACCGCAACGGGGATCAAGAACAAACCAGACAGCAACATCCGCTTCGATCTCACCTTCCCAAAGAGCATGATAACCGGCAACGCGCCCCCGCTGGTCAGCGAGTATCTCAAGCAGGGAGGCATCACCATTTTCCTGCTGGCGTTTCTTGTTTTCCTCGCGCTTGTGGCGCTCTTTCTCCCGGCGCGGGCGGCCATCAACCTCACTTCGGCGGTGAATTTTCTCTATCCCCTTGCCCTCATGGCATCCCTGTGGCCAAGCACCATGTACTGGCTCCAGGAGCGCCATTTTCGACCGGGCAGCGCCAGTGACCCCATGCTCTCGGTCATTGTCAACGCCGTCTTCGTCCTCTTCTTCCTCTTCTTCGCCCTGCTCCAGAGGCGGGGTTTCCAGCGCTGGACCCGCACCAGCTACTCCCTGCAGCTGGCGATCATGCCCCTGCTCTTCATCCCCGCCCTTCTTCCCGGCACGGGCCTCCACCTCTTCGGTCTCCTGGGAATACCGATCCTCATTTACTGGCACCGCAGGGAGATCGCGTGGCAGTTCGGCGCCGGCGTTGAGAGGGTGGTTGAGGCGGTCAACACCCACGGGGAGATCACATTTGCCGATCTGGCCGGGCAACTGAACCTGACCAAACCGCAGCTCGAACAGATCCTCAGGCAGAACGCCGACCTCCCCCTTGTCCCCGACTACCGGGCGGGGAAGGTCTTCTCCATGGAGAACGTGAAGCTGGCTGAAGATTTCAAGGTCTGTCCCTCCTGCGGGGGTGGGTCCACGCTCACCGCGGGACAGTCCCGGTTTGAGTGCGCATACTGTGGCACCAACTTCTACGCCTCGGGACCCGGCAAAGCGCTTGCGGCGGAGAAACCCACCGGAGAAACCAAAACGCAAAATGCCGCCGCTACAAAGTCTTCCGATTACCTCGGCAGCCTCGTCCGGATCCTCAGTGACCCCTTTGGAACAAAAACCCGCCCCGAGAAACCCGTCCCCTTTGCGGTGGACGGGGTCGCGGCCTTCTTCACCACCATCGCCCTCGCCTGCTTCTTCTACGCACTCCTCTTCGGGGTGGTTTTTCTCGGCCTTGAGGTGGTTGAGGGCGACGGGTTCGGCTCGGGCCTGGTCCTCGGCGGGGTTACCATGGCGCTCCTGGGGGCCGTGGGAGTGGGGTTCATCAGCATGGCGGAAAAAATGCGCAAGGGAGGCCTCTATATCTTCCTGCAGATCCTCATGGTCCTCACAGCGCCCACTCTGGTCTCCCTGGTGGTGCTCCGGAAGCTGTGGACTCCCCTGTGCAAGCTCCACTTCGGCGCGAAGGATCCCAAGACCCTGGAGGCCGTGTTAAAAGCCAGGGGGGAACTCTCCCTCCAGGAGCTGGCCGCTGAATTGCACACCTCCTACGGCGAGGCGGCGGGTGCTGCGGCATACCTGGCGGGCAACGCCATCAAGTTC
>JAHJLU010000788.1 GCA_018821745.1 Myxococcota bacterium
AAAAGAGACTGAATGCGAGAGCGAGATGTTTCATGGTACCTCCAAAGTAGTGGCCTGCTTTCAGTGCAAAATCGGGGCCGAACCGCAATGTCTGCTGCATCACCCAATTTTCAACTTTATTTTCAATCGGCTTAACCTAATCACCCCCTATCGCCACTCCCCCCATTGTGAACAATCCGACACAGAAATCACACCGTGGGTATCACTCAACTGACATTCTATTGTGTAAAAGCACACTCCCCTGAGGGAGCCGGATCTGCTATGATCGCCGTGAACCGGCAGTGGTCCCAGAGGACCCTCCCATGGTGGAAGGAAAGGCTGAATTGAAATGAGAGTTTTGTACTACGACTGTTTTTCCGGTATCAGCGGGGACATGAACCTGGCGGCCATGATTGGGCTCGGTGTGGAGCCTGACTTTGTGCGAAGCGAGCTCTCTCATCTGAAGCTGGACCGGGAGTTCACCCTGACGGTGAGGACCGCGGCACGCAAGGGGATATCCGGCACCCAGGTCGAGGTCGTGTGCGAGAAAAACCCGGCGCACGACCACCCGCACCGTTCACTGTCCCACATACGGGATCTGATCAGCGAAAGTACCCTCAGTCCTGCCGTGAAAAAGACGAGCCTCGCTATTTTCGAGCGCCTCGCCCGTGCCGAAGGCGCTGTCCATAACATGCCCCCCGAGGAGGTTCATTTTCATGAGGTGGGTGCCGTGGACGCAATTGTTGACATCGTCGGTGCCGCCATTGCCTGCCACGCTTTGGGAGTGGAGGCGGTGTGGTGCTCCCCCATCGAACTGGGTGGGGGGTTTGTAAAGTGTGCCCACGGGATACTGCCCGTCCCTGCTCCCGCAACGGTGGAGCTCCTCTCGGGCATCCCCACTACACGCGGAGCGGTCCCATTTGAGACGACAACTCCCACCGGCGCCGCCATCCTGGCCACTCTCGTGGACCAATTTATAGCTACTCCCGCTTTCAAAGTAACCCGGACCGCCTATGGAGTGGGGCACCGCGACCACGACATCCCCAATGTCCTGCGGGTACAACTGGTCGAAGTGACCGAAAAGCCGCTGCCCATCAAGGAAGCCTGCCTTTTGCAGTGCAACATCGATGATATGACCGGGGAGTTGCTCGGTGTCGCACTGGAGCGACTCATGGCCGAAGGCGCCATGGACGTGCACTTCACTCCCATTGTCATGAAAAAAGGGCGTCCCGCCACGAATCTGTCGCTGCTGTGCAGCCCCCACGACGCGGCCCGGTTTCAGCGGCTCCTCTTCATCCACACCACGACCAACGGCGTAAAAACCATCCCCATTGAAAAATGTGCACTCACCACCAGCTTCGAGCAGCTCCAGACGCCCATGGGCCCCATCACCATGAAGCACTCCTGGCTGGACGGGGCTATCCTGCGCTCCAAGCCGGAACTGGACGAGGTGCGCGCCATGGCTGACAGGGAGGGACTCCCCGTGAGAAAAGTGCTCGACGTCATCGAGCGGAGCCGTTCCTCATGAACACGCCCCCTCTCTCATCGCAGCTTCAGGCAAAACTGAACCGCTTGAATAAACATCTGGAATCTTGCGGCGCGCTCGTCGTGGGCTTCTCCGGGGGTACGGACAGCACGCTGCTGCTCCACTGTGCCCACGGGGTGCTCCGGGACAGGGTGATGGCCGCAACCATTGACACCCCCTATATTCCTCGCAGTGAGCTGGCTGAAGCGTGCACCTTTGCCGCAAAACTGGGAGTGAGGCACCATGTACTCACCCTCCCCATCCCCAATGCCATCAGGGACAACCCCCCGGATCGGTGCTACCGGTGCAAGAAGATCCTCTTCGATGAAATCGCCGGGTTCGCCGCCACCATGGGCGCCCGCGTAGCTGACGGCTCCAACGCCGACGACCAGCCCTCCCAGAGACCCGGCATGCGTGCGCTCACGGAGCTCAACGTGTGCAGCCCCCTGCGGGAGGCAGGACTTACCAAGGAGGATATCCGCACACTGTCTCGCCACGCACAGCTCCCCACCGCCCATAAGCCGGCAAATTCATGTCTCATGACCCGTCTCCCCACGGGGACCCTGGTACAGGAGTCGGTACTGTCGTGCATCGAGCAGGGAGAGGATGCCATACGGGCCATGGGATTTCCCGAGGTGCGCCTGAGAACCCACGGCTGTGTGGCG
>JAHJLU010000789.1 GCA_018821745.1 Myxococcota bacterium
CTTCCTCGGTCACTGCGGTTCCCTCTGTCACTGCGACCACCGCGATCTCCCCTGTTCTGGGGTCTTGGTGCCGATGGATCACGGGGGTTTTCACCTGGAGGGTTGTCCTGTGACTCCCGGGGTGTGGCCGATGCCGCCGAGTCATCCCGGGGCCGGGAATTTTCCCGCTGGTCGTCAGACACGTTGCGCTCTTCCGCGTCGCCGGAGGTTCTTCCGGAATTCTCCCCCCGGCTGGTCTCGGGGATGGCGTTGCCGTCCCGCGCGCTGGTGAGCTCCTCTTTTGTGAAGAGGGTGATCTCGCCGGATTCCAGCTCGACCCGGACAGAGCCCACCAGAATATTCACTTCAAGCACTCTCCCCATACCCTTGGGAGTGTTGATGCGCTTGCCGTTTTTCGGGAGATCCCGGCGGAGCTCCTTGTAGAACTCCTCCTCGTATGCAAGACAGCACTTGAGCCGGCCGCATTGTCCCGAGACATTCTGCGGCTTGAGCACCAGGTTCTGATCCTTGGCCATGCGAATGGAGACGGGGATGAACCGGTTGAGGTGGTTTGAGCAGCAGAGCATACGACCACAGGGGCCGATGCCACCGAGGACCTTGGCGTCATCGCGGACGCCCATCTGACGCATTTCAATCCTCATGGAGAACCGTGCCGCCAGTTCACGGACGAGCTGCCTGAAATCAATGCGGTTCTCGGCGGTGAAATAGAAGAGGATCTTGTCACCGTTGTGGAGGACATGCACATTGAAGAGGTTCATGTCGAGTTTGTGATGATCAATCCGGCTCCTGGCGTAGGTGAACGCCTCCATTGCCAGGGCTTGATGACGCTCGATGCGCTCCTCGTCTTTTTCGTTGAGCGCTCGGATGACCCGTCGGGGAGAGTTCTGACCGGAATCAGAACTGAGCACAGACGGGGCCACCACGGTGCCCACGAAAACCCCCTTCTCGGTCTCGACCAGGAGACGCTCGCCGGTGTGGTGCAGGGTTTTACCCATGGGAAACCATGATGATTTCGGGGGAATGCCCCACCGGATGAGGGTCTGGATTTGGACCGTGAATTTCCCTGTCCCCGGACGGTAATTCCCCGACATGGAGGAGAAAAGATCATCTCCATAGGGGTCGGGGTCGGGATTGGGATCGGGGAAATCATACCGCTCGAGGGTCAGCGGGCGGGACCCCTCCTGCTCGTCTTCGTGACCGTATTGAACGATCTCGACGTTGTCGACTTCCTCGGACTGGGGTCGGACTGATCCTTTTATAGTAACCTCGGCGTGACCTTCTGGAGAGACCCGGGGAGGCTTTCCCGAGCTCCGCCGACGGTTCTGATTCCTGGGGTTGCTTCTGCCCGGTTTTTTTCCCTGCTGATTCTGGGCTGGCCCACCGGATGACTTTGGCTGCTCCCGGCCTTGACGGGGAGTTCTGTTCGGTTGTTTATTCATGTTTTTCTCAATGTCCAGAGTATGTGCTCAGAGAGCAGGCGCCTGTTGGCGTTCCGGGCGAGATCTCTTTTACCCTCGTCGAGGGTTTCAATCCACCCTTTTATATCAAAATGTCTCAGGGGACGGCCCTGATGCTCTCCCGTCCGGGTAATCAGTGACAGCCTCTTCTCCACCATGGGAACGAACTGGGCGTAGATCTCTTTATCGAGTCCCCCCAGGAGTTCGGCCAGGGAGAGGATGTCGAGCATGCTGCCGTGCATGGCCGTGGAGAGAAACTGGTCCACGTACCCCTTTAGATCACTGAAATGATCCGCGCTCAGAAAGGAGATGGCTCTCCCGATGCTGCCGTCGGCGAGATCAATCACAGCCTTGAGGGCGGTGGGATCGGAGTCGGGGAATTGCTCTGTGAGAAGATCCCCGAGAATTTCATCGGAGAGGGGAGAGAAGCGAAATGTGTGGCTGCGGGATCGCACCGTGGGGAGCAGACGCTCGGGGGTCTGGCTGATCAGAAAGAAATAGGTGCCTGGCGGGGGCTCTTCCAGTGTCTTCAGGAGTGCGTTGGCAGCGGCGGTGGTCATCTCGTCGGCTGGATCAATGATTACTGCCAGGTTCTGTGATTCAAAGGGGCCTGTGCGGACCCGGTCCTCGAGCGCCCGGATGGCTTCGATTTTTATTGCGGCCGACGGATTTTTTGCTGCCCAGACCTGATCCACGATAATACAGTCCTGGTGGGTGCCGTGATGGACCCGATCAATGTGACGCTGCTCATCCTCCGGCGCACCCCCCTTGGCCAGCAGCAGCGCGGAAAAACAGCGTGCTGTGAGCATTTTTCCGATACCATCGGGACCGGCCAGCAGGAGCGCGTGGGGAAATCGATCCTGGTGGATTGCCATAGCCAGGGGATCGATAATTCTGTCGTGGCCCTTGATCAAGGAAAGATTTTCGACGATATTTTCAAGTTCCATGGTACCGTACCGGAGATCGATGGAAAAGATCTCCTCCCAACAGGCTGCGTGAGCCGCCTCAATGGGTGAAGGGTTACCAGTTTTGCGTAAAAGTGGCAAGTGGGATGCCCTTTTTACTTGAAATATTCGCGCCATCTTCTTATATTTCGCCTAACCGATCGCTGACAAAATTGATCCTCATTTTGTTAAGGAGTCCAATATGGTTACTGTCGTACGTAAGTGTAACATCCTGATATCCATGGCTTTAGTGCTGAGTCTTGCCCTCCCGGCAATGGCCCAGAAGAAAAAGGATGATGAGATGTCCTTTGAAGCCGAGGACGTGAACAAAATCAAGAAGTCCAAGAAGATGGATCGCGCGGAAGGCTTTTACAAAAAAGCCCTCTCCCCCACGAGCGATAATCCGCTGGTCTATTTCCAGAGCGCTACGATCTATTTCAAACAGGTCATGGCCAAGGACAATGCTGATGATTCTCCCGAAGTGAAGCAGCGTGCACAGTTCTACATGGGGAAATCCTTGTACCACATGGGTTATTACTCTGCCGCCAAGAACTATTTCGAGAAAATAGTCGAGCTCGGTGACAGCCACCCCTTCTACAAACTGACCCTGAAGTGGCTGGTTTCTCTTCAGAAGAAGATGCCCGAGTCCGCAGGTATCCTTCCCCTGATCGGTAAATACAAGGAAGAGTATCTTGATTCCAAGGCACTGAAACCCTTCAGACCCCAGTTGCTATACTATCTGGGCCGGTACCACTATGTAGCGGGCCGTCTGAACAAGGCTTCCGATCTCTTCGCCAAGGTTCCCGAAGGAACCATCTATTACCTCAGAGCAAAATTCTTCGAGGGGATCACCATGGTTCGCCTCGGCAAGCCCGTCGATGGCCTGAAGCGATTCAACGCCATCCTCAAGTTTGCCAAGAAGAACCGTGGATTCAAGAATATCATGGACTACATTGAGCTGGCAAACCTCTCCCTGGCGCGGGTTTACTATCAGGCCGGCCGTGTTGCCGTTGGTCGTTATTCCCAGACCAGCAAGCGTAAATTCGCCCAGTTGGCCGAGAAATATCTCAAATATTCCATCACCTTCTACGAAAAAATTCCCCGGAAAAGCTTTAACTGGCCCCAGTCCCTCTTCGAAGAATCCTGGGCCTATTTCATCCTGGACGCCATGCTCCGTCCCGTTTTCAACAAAGACTACGGGGGCTATCAAAAAGCGCTGGGTAATATTCACACCCTCAACGCTCCCTTCTTTGAAACCTTCTTCTTCCCCGAGACCCTCATTCTCCGCGCCGTTATCTACTTTAATAACTGCCGGGTGAAGAGCGCAGAAGAAGCCCTGGCCGAATTTGGTTCCGTGTATCCCGCCCTCCAGCAGGGTATCCGCGCCGTGGCCGACAAGCACAAAAATGGCGATGAAGAAGAGAACGATGCCTACTTCGAGTACATCAAAAAGGTGAAAGCCGACAAAGCCGGACTCTCTCCCGTCCTCTCCCGCATGGTCAAGTCCACCCTCGACGACAGAACCTTTGAGCGTCGTCTTGATTTCCTCCATGAACTCACCCGCGAGATCAAACAGCTCGATACGGCGGACAAGTCCTGGAAGACCTCCGATATCGCCCGCGAGATCAAAGAGGATCTGGAATTCCAGAAATCCAACGCTCAGACCGAAGCCGGGAAACTGGCCCGTCAGAGAGTGCTCCGCCTTGACAACGAACTCACTCGACTGGTTCTCCAGTATGGTGACGTCAAGATCGAGCTCGACAACCTCAAACTCAAAAAGGTTACGGCACGCTCCAGAACACAGAAATCACCCAAGGTTAAAATCCTGGGGGTTACCGTGGACGATGAGCATGTTATCTGGCCGTTTGACGGTGCCTACTGGCAGGATGAGCTTGGTTATTACCGGTTCGTCGTTCGCTCCAGTTGCGGCAGCGGCAAATAAACTGATCCAATAACTAAGGACCCAATACGGCCTGCGCGGTCCGTATTGGGTTTTGTTTTACCTTCCCAGAAAATCGAGGAACGAAAATGGTGAAGCGAATTTTCTTGATGGTCACACTACTAGGTTTCATGGTTCAATCCGGGGTCTCCTTTGCCCAGGACAACCGCAGAAAAATCACCTACAAGGCTGACAAACGTTTCAACCTCTCTAAAAAAGAGATGATGGAAAAAGCGAAGGCCGATCGGGAGAAGGCGAAATCGACGATTAAATACGAAGATTTCATCAAGAAGGCCCAGAAAGTACAGAACCTGAAAATTCCGCTTCTTGTGGGACTGATTCAGAAAAACAAGCGTCAGTTGGCCTACCTGCGAGCCGGTGACAAACGCGCTGTGGAATACATGTTCCGCATGGCCGATGCCTTTGTCCAGCTTGAGCAGATCTACAAGTACAAGTTCGGTGAGGTCACAGAGAAAATCACCACCGCCACGGGCGATAACAGGAAAAAGTTGCTCCAGAAGAAGATGCTTTATATGCAGCGGCAGAAAAAGTATCTGGAGAACGCCCTGAAGCTCCTCAACGCCATCACCGCCAACACGGCCTACCAGAACTGGCACCGCATGGACGAGGTTCTCTTCAAGCTCGGCGATATCGCCCGTGAGCTCGGGTACCAGGACATCATGCAGCAGAAGTTCCGGCTCCTGCTCTCACGGTATCCAACCTCCAACTTCGTCCCCAACGTGTACCTGGCCTTTGCTGAATTCTATTTCAAGAAAGGCCGCACCGGCCTCAGCAAAGCAACGAAATACTACAAAAAAGTTGTCACCTCCAACGCCAAGGGGACGGGCATTTATTACTATGCCCGCCGCATGCTCGGGTGGTGCTATTTCAACCTCCAGCAGTACCCCGTCGCCCAGTCACACTTCCTGTTTGTAGCCCAGAAGGCGAAACGCGCCTCCCTGCGAACCCAGGCCCGTAACGAAGTGGTCATGGCATACGCCTACCAGGGCAATATCCGCCTCGCCTATGACTTCTTCACCCACCAGCTTGGCAAGGAGTATACGCGCCCCCTCTACATTAAACTGGCCCAGGAATATTTCGCCCAGGGCAATATGGCCTCCATGATCTGGATCTACGAAGATCTCATGAGACGCTTCCCCAAAGACATCAACCGCTGTGAGTGGATGCGCCAGGTCTATCTCGGCTACAAACTCGACCAGCGGGTTGAGAAAATGGCCACGGCTCTTGAGACTCTGGTCAACACCATGGGCGCCATCGAGAAACAGTTTGGCAACACAAAGATGCAGTACCGCGTCTGTCGTGACTTTGCCAAGGCAGCCCTCTTTGATCAAGCCAAGCGCTGGTTCTCCCTCGTGGAGAAAGGCAAGGCCAACAAGCTCGACGAACGTAAAACCCTTATGTTCAACGCCGCCAAGCTCTACAACCGGTTCCTCAACTACTTCCCCAATGACGATGACGCCTACGAGATGCGTGGTGACTACGCCTACCTTCTCTACAGATTGGCTGAACTCTATGAGGAGGAGACCAATGGGAAGAACCCCATCGAGCTCCGCAATCGTTTCCGTTTTGCCGCAGAGGAATATACCAAGCTGCTGAAATGGAATAAAAAACCCAAGAAAATGGACATGAAAAAGTTCACGGACCAGCGTGTGCAGATCGGTAACGACACCGTGGCCTGCTGGATGAAGGTCCTCGCCGTTGACTTCGAGAAGACCGAAAAAGACCGCAACAAGCGCGCCCAGGATTACAAGCGTCGCCGTAACTGCCTCAACGCCAAAAAGAAAACGGAAGATGCGGGCCGCAGGTTCACCAGGAAATGTCCTGTGTTCGAGAAAAATATGGCCATTCCTCCCCAGCTCAAAAACGTCATCGAGGTCTTCGACCTCTATGTGAAGTATGTACAGGGCGGGAAATTCCTCCCCACGATCAAGTACAACCGCGCGATGATCTATTACATCTATCGCCACTTCAGCAAGGCGATCCCCCTGTTTAAAGACACGGTCTTCACCTCCTACGAGACCAACCCCGTCATGTCCTACCAGGCTGTCAACTTTATGATGATCGCCTACGACGCCGAGGATCGTTTCGAAGACATGGTTGATTCCATCACCGAGCTGCTCAAGCCCCGCTTCAATAAAATGTTCAACACCGATGGAAAATCGAGAACATTGAGAAAACAGTTGGTCCGCGCAAAACTCGAGAACCTGGAGAACGAGGTCGCCAAGCGCGGAACCGAGGGCCGTTATAACGACGCCGGTAACCTGCTCATGGAAATGGCTCGCGACTATGAGTCCTCTTCGCCTCCCACCAAAATTATCAATTATTACAACTCGGCATACATCGCTTACGATAAAGCCGGTCAGGTGGGTATGGCTATCCGCGCCCTCAAGACCATGCAGTGGAAGTACGCCAAGACCCACAAAAAAGAGAAGCAGATCGTAAACTCAAACCTCATCATCGGGCAGCTCTTTGAGCGTATCGCCATGTTTGATCTTGCGGCTGCCTCCTACGAGCAGTTCTTCAAGGACTATCCCCGCGACCCCGACGCCGTTAAAGCCGCCCGGCGTGCCATCAGCCTCCTGTGGTGGTCCGGTAAGGTGAAGCAGGCAGAGAACAAAAACCGTGACTTCATTACCCGTCTGCACCGCATGGGCGCCAATAAGTTCAAGGGCGACATGGCCTCCATGTTCTTCATGCTCCACAGCTTCTATGAAGGCAAAAAAGATGAGAAGGTAAAAGCCTATCTCGACTTCTACATCCAGCGGATGGCAGTCACCGGTACCAACGATCTTCTCCTGCGTGCCTATTCCCGCATCGGGAAATACTTCTGGGATCGCAGCTGCCCCGTGAAACCCAAATACGGCGTCTGCATGAAGATCGTCTATGTGACCAAAAAGTCCACCACCGACACATGGAAAGAAGCAAAAGTGGTCTTCCTCACCCGTAAGCGTGGCCTCCTCAAGCTTTCGGTTCAGTACTTCGGTAATGCCGTCAAGGTCTATAACAAGTGGAAGGGCACCAAGACCACCCTGGGGTCCCTCGATAAACTCGATAAAACCCGTCGTATCGAGGCCGCTCTCAACGCTGCGGCCCAGGCCAAGTTCCACCTGGCCGAGGCAAACTATGAGGAGATCATCTCCGCAGAAGTGCCCATGCTCAAAGCCAACAATACCAAAGAGATCAATAAATCGCTCGCGGGTATCAAGAAATGGATGGGCAAGCAGACCGCGCTCATGACCAAGGTAAAGAAACTCTATGAGGAAGTGGGTCGCATCAACCTGGGTCGTAACAAGCCCAATGAGTGGTATGTGCCCGCCGCCGGCCGTTTCGGCGCCATCTACAAAAACTTCCACACCAAGGTGGCCAACATCAAATTTGGCAAGGCCATCGAGAACAACATCACCGTCCGCCTGCAGTTCCGCGATACCTTCTCCAACGCAACGGAAAAATTCATGGAATTTGCCAAGACAGGTTTCGATGCATGTGTGAAGGCTGCCCAGAAGACCGGGCGGTATGACGAATGGTTTGAGTTCTGTGAGAACGAACTCGCAGCAATCAAGCGTAGTGTGAGTCCCCTCTCTGACGAGGTGTGGGCAAAGCCTGATTACAAACAACCGGCCATGAGCGGCGCAACCATCATGACCAACCCCGTCAGATAGTGAAAGCGAGGAAACATGCGTAGCGTGAAATATCTATTACTGGTTCTGGTTTTTACTGTCTCTGCCTGTAAAGAGAAGAAAACAACTCCCGATAACGGCAATGGTACCGGTAAAGGCAATGGTACTGTTGTGAAAGACCCTACGGATTTCACCAACAAGGGTAATGGCCCAAAGGGAACAACCACCGGGCCCAAGGGGAGCACCAAGGTTGTCTCCAAATCCATGATCCGTAAATTCAACGCGGTACTCACGGCCTTTTATGCCCTGGCTGATCAGGGGTGGCCCAAGGATGGCTGCAAAAAGGTCGCTGACCGGTTTGACGATCTCCTCAAGGAGAAGGGCGCTGAAAAAGTGGTCTCCTTTGTCTACAACGCAGGGGTGACCTATTTCCGCTGTGGAATGAATGACAAGGCTAAAGCCGCCTTTGAGAAGACCCTCTCCATGGATGGCTCTTTCCCCGGCGCCAGAATGGCCCTCCTCATCATTAAGGCCGGCGGAGACGCCAAAAGCCTCCTCTCCCATGAGACCGAGATCATGAAGGATAACTTTTCCCTTCAGGATCCCGATGTGAACTACAACTTTGCCCTGGCCTACTATGAGCGCTACAAAAAAAGTGGCGGCCAGGCCAACATTAAAAAACTTCTGGGGTATCTCAGAAGAGCGTTGGCAAACATTGGCAAAATTGACAACAAGACCCTTGAGGCCGTTCGCGTCCGCATGGAGGTTTACACCCTTTCCATCCTCTTCTATATGGAAGCTGAGCGCAGAAAAGATGCCAACATTGACCTCGCTAAGGTTTTCCTCGCACAGGCACGCGATTATATCCGCCCCTGCAGTGGAAAACTTGCCATCAAGGACATCCACGCCAGACACGCTCTGGCCCGTTTTCACAACGCCTATGGGCTGCTCCAGCTTGAAGAGAAAAACATCGGTCGCGCCTTCGATGAGTTCAAAAAAGCCATCGCCTGTAACTCCGATGACTTCTCTGCCAACCTCAACCTGGGCATGATGGGTATCCAGTTCCGTGAACCGGAACTGGCTATTAAATCTCTTGAGCTTATCATCAATAAATATGGCAGCAGAGCCCAGGCAAAAGATGCTCATCTCGCCCTGGCAGTCGCCTACAAAGTCTATGGTATGAAGCTCCAGGATATGGCCGACAACCAGTTCGAGAACAAGGAACGCCTCGAGGGCAAGTTGAAGCGTGCGGAAGCCATTCAGAAGGAATTGAAAAAAGGACTCGATATCCTCAATAAAGCCCTCTCTGCGAGCAATATCCGCACACATCTCAAGCGGGCGCAGCCCTATGTTGAACAGGTCAAACGTCGCGTCTGGAACACCACCCTTATCCTGAAAAAACTGGACAAGGGAGAGATCACCGTCAAGCAGATCAAAGACGATCTCAAGAAGACCCAGGCAGCCCTCGACAACTCGGTCAACAACTACTTCCCCAAAGCAATCGCGGAACTGTCAGCCCAGCTCACCAAACTTAAAGACGTGGGCTCCCTGAGGACGGAAGCGAAATCCTTCTTTGTGAAATCCAAAGAGGGCTACGAGAAGTACATGGGCTCTAATCCCAATGATTATCGCGTTGTGTATAACCTTGCCATCCTGCTGTACAAAGCCGGTGACCTTTTAGGCGACATGACGGGTAATCTGGCCAAAGCCCGCGAACTCTTCGAGAAGCTCATGAAGATGCGCAGCGCTACCAAAGCCTATAAGGAAATCGCCAGAAAGCATTCTGCCGACATCAAGACCACGCTGGTCCGTCTCAAAGAGAACAAGAGCCCCAAGGCTGACGTTCCCAAGGCCAAAACTCCATCCCCCAAGGTTCGGAAAAAACGCAGAGGCAGACGCTAGACCGCCCTTCGCACCTGACCACCCATCATACATTTTGAGAAATTAACAGGGGAACAGCCCAGTGTCTGTAGGGAAGTGATTCTTAAAACTCACTGGGCAAAGTGGTTGGCACTCCATGGCCCCTCGTGATTTCCCTGGGGAAGATGATCAGTGGGTGGTCTTTTTACGTTTTCGGATGAGGCGGATGAGGCAGGAAGACATGAGGTTGCACAGCTCTTTGAGGATCTCTGTGTCCTCTTCGAGATCCGTGTCGTCGTCGACCACGAAGACCGCGATAATGACAGGGCGGTCGCTGATGGTCACCACTCCCCCGAGGATGATATCTTCGGGATCGCCCCCCATGAGGGCCAGGAGGCGCTTGTTGACCGTGGTCTGCTCGATTTTGCCAGCATAGACGCCGTTTTCAACAATCTGGGCAATGAAGGTCCCATGGTTTTCCGGCACAATGATGCCCTCGAGTCGTTGGGGCAGAAGGCCCAGCCCGGCGCCGGTCCACCCCATGGCAAACTCGTCTGCGCAGGTGAGCAGTGACGCAGTTCTCATGGAGTGTGAAGCAAAACTGTAAAAAATCGAGGGGAGGTCGTCCCGTGACTGCACCATGCTGAGGGCCGTGGTGATCTCGTCAAAATCGAGGGCGTTGTACCGGGAGAGGGCGTGGCTGAAAATACCCGACTGTTCATTTCTCAGGAGCTGGGGACGCTGCTCGTCGGTGAAGCCGGGGATCGCTTCATCGAGGAGCATGTTTGAATCGTCTTTGAACTCGTCAAAAATGGAGGTCTCGGAGTCCATGACGGGGAGCTTGTAGATGTCGAGGGGATCATCTTCAATATAGTTGGGGATGGGCCCCGAGAAGGGATCGTAAATGGCCATCTCGGGTTCGCCGAAGAGGGAATGGTGGGGATCAGCGCCCTCGAGGACATTGATGGCCATCTGGGCCTCTTCAGGGTCCATGGGAACACCGTAGACCGCTGCCAGCAGGTACCGGTACCGGAGCTCGGTGATGACCGAGGGAACGACCATGAGGCCTGTCTGCTTGCTGATCCGTTCAATGGTGCTTGGATTGATAGGGGGCACCGCCAGCACATAGAGGCTGCCGCTCTCTATTTTTTGGGGGATGATCTGGGATTTTGCGGCCGAGGACTTGGAGATCATCTCGACGGCGTTTGGAACCGGCGGCTCAAAGGGATCTGTGATGGAGTCCACGCCAAAATGAAACTGCAGGTAGTTCTGCAGCGTGCGTTCCGACGCGAGCCCCAGGGCCATGAGCAGATACTCCACGCTCTTTTTCGATGATTTCTCAAGGTTGTGGATGGTGGTCGCCTGGGTAGGCAGCAGCAGTCCGTCGCTGAGTAATGTCATGAGAAGAGGATGTAACGGTTCCTTGTTCAATGCACTTTCTCCCATTTGGTCAATGTTGGCTCATTGGGCAGGATCGGTCAAGGGGAAAGCGTCACCGCGCTCAGCGTTGAGCAATTTTTGAACCTCACCCACGAGATAAAAGGAACCAGTGAAGAGGATTTTATGGCCTGGAATGGATTGGAAAAAGTCCAGGGAGAGGGAATCGGGAGGTGCAAGGGTCTTGCCCCCCAGACGCCTGATGATGCGCCCCAGATCCTCGGGCGGGAGGGCCCGGTCCGAGTCCACCGGGAGGGGAATAATCTGACGAAACAGAGGAATGAGGGGCCGAAGGAAGGACTCCACGTCTTTGTCTGCGTTCATTCCCACACACAGGGTATCCCAGGGGGGATCCATGGCCGCGAGGGCCTCTGCCAGAACACGGGCGGCCGGCGGGTTGTGGGAGCCGTCGAGGTAAAATCCATGCACCTTGCCGAGTCTGCCTGGCCAGCTCAGCGCACTCAGCGCACCGGCCACGATTGTTTCATCAAGGGGGTGATCCAGGTACAGGCGGACAGCCGCCAGCGCCAGCGCCAGGTTTTGCCCCTGCACGGTTCCAAAGAGTGGCTGTGGAACCACAATGGGGGTGTCGGATCCGAACTGGAAACGGATGGTACCACTGGGAAGAGGCGAAAAGAAGAAATGGGTCCCCTCTTTTATCAATTTTGTGCCCCGAGATAGTGCGCTCTGCTCCAGGACATGGTCAATGGGTCGGCTCAACTGCGGCACCACACAGGGGACCCCGGGACGCATAATTCCCGCCTTCTCCCAGGCTACCCTGCGAAGGGACTGGGAGAGGGCGAGGCCATGATCGAGCCCGATGGAGGTGATGACGGTTACCTGCGGCCGGACGACTCCCGTGGCATCCAGCCGCCCGCCAAGTCCTGTCTCCATGACGGCACACTGGACCTTCTCGCTCGCAAAATGGAGCAGGGCCATTGCTGTGGCCGTCTCGAAAAAGGAAAAAGAGGGGTTTGACTCCATGACGCGCTCAAGCAGCGAGATGAACGCCTGCTGGGGGATCTCCTGGCAGTCCACCTGGATCCGTTCCGAGAACCGGACCAGGTGGGGAGAGGTGAAGAGCCCGGTGCGCAGTCCATGGGAACGGAGGATTGCCTCCATAATGGCGCAGGTGCTGCCTTTGCCGTTGGTGCCCGCTACCTGAATCGCGTTATATTCCTCCTGTGGATTCCCCATGGAGGCGAGTCCCCAGATCACGGGGCCCATGTCGAGCTTGATCCCCACTCGCCTGAGTGCATAAAGATATTGGGTCGCCTCAAACAGATTCGAAAACTTACCCACCAAATTTCTCTTTCATATCAAGAAATTCAAGAAACTCAATGTATCGGCCCTGTTCAGCTATGAGGAACCCGTCCCGCTGGGGGAGGACCAGGAGGGCTTCGGCGAGCTTGTCGATAATGGCGGCCACCTGCCCGAGGGGAAACCCCACGAAGGCCGAGAGGCGTTTGAGGGATGTGGGAACAAAGATCCCGTCGGGTCGCTGTTCCCCCTCTTCGATGGAGAGATAGTTGAGCGCCTTGACCACTCTGTGAGTTTTGTCACCAAGCAGTAAGGTTTCTATCTGGATATTTGCCCGATAGAGTCTGTGGGCGAGATTTTTCATGATGGAGATGGCGATGTTGCTCTGGCCCGCCACCATGCGCAGGAAGGTCTGCTGGTCGAACACCATGATCTGCGCGGGCTCGAGGACGGTGGCGGTGGCGCTTCGGGGACGGTTGAGCAAGAGGGACATCTCACCGAAGAAGCTGCCCTCGGGGATGACGGCGATGATATACTCCTTGTTGGCGATTTTCCTGGAAATCTGGACACTTCCCTTGCGGATCACGAAAAGCTCCGTGCCCTCGTCACCCTCGGTAAAGAGTATTGTGCCCGGCGCAAAGGTCCGGTTGTACTGCTCTTCTATGGAATATTCTCCGGTCATACGTAGTCCTTGAATCCTCCGGTAAAGGTCATACAATGCTTACCAGCACAAATATAATAGTGTATGAAACGCCGATGGTCTGCAAAAAAACGCAGGCAAAGCATCAAATCATGGAAGAAATGGAAGCAGTGTGGATTTTTTGTGGGAAAAAGTGGACAGACCGTGGATTTTCGGTGCAGGGTAGGGGGGCAGGAGGGCACCCCATGCTCACCATCACCGGTGGTAAATATGTGCGCCGAAAGATTGAATCCCCCCGTGGAAATACCGTGCGACCCACGCCCTCCATGGTGCGCGGGGCTGTGTTTGATGTTGCTGCGCATCTTATGGGAGAGCCCTTTGCAGCCTTTCTGGATTGTTTCGCCGGCTCCGGGATCATGGGAATCGAGGCGCTGAGTCGTGGGGCCGAGAGTGTAGTATTTGTGGAAAATTTCCGTTCTGCTTGCCAGGTTATTGAAAAAAATCTAGACTCAGTGATGGAAGCTCCCCAGGCGGTTCTGCTGAAAAAAGATGCCCGCAAGGCGCTGCCTTTTCTGGCAAAAGAAGGAATGGAATTCGATGGTATTTACATGGACCCACCCTACCGCGAGGTCGCAATGCGCGACGAAATGATCGAACGCATCGCCGCACTGCATCTGCTGCGTGCCGGGGGCGTTCTCATGGTGGAGTACCAGACCCGGTTCGCGTCACCTCCCCAGGTTGTCCCGGGTCTCTCTCTGCTCTCTTCTCGTAAATGGGGAGAAACAATGGTGAATTTCTATGGAAACGAAGACAGCGGTGTACCCGGGATCCTTTGATCCTGTCACCCACGGCCACATTGATATTATTTCACGTGGACTGGAGATTTTTGATCGTGTTGTTGTGGCCGTGGCCACTAACTCGGAAAAACGAGGGCTGTTCAGTATCAGCGAGCGGGTAGATCTCCTCTCCCGCATCTTTGCCCACGAAAATCGTGTTGAAGTTGTTTCTTTCCATGGGCTTTTAGTGGATTATTTGAAAGGCAGCGGTTATAAGACCATATTGAGAGGGCTCAGGGCCATCTCAGATTTCGAATATGAGTTTCAGATCGCCAACATGAATGTTCATCTCTACCCCGAGGTTGATTCTGTTTTCCTCATGACATCCCAAAAATATTTCTACATCAGTTCCTCAGTAGTAAAAGAAGTAGCGCATTATGGCGGCGACGTGAGCGCCTTTGTTCCCGAGAACGTCGTGCATGCGCTCAAAGAAAAATTTAACCAGGAATAGAACATATGCAGGTTGCCCATCGAATCCGGTTTGTTCCCAACTCCCCCACTCTGGCCATTACGGCGAAAGCCAAACAAATGGTGGCCGAAGGAAAGGATGTCATCAGCCTCTCCATTGGAGAGCCCGATTTCAATACTCCGCCCCACATTATCGCCGCGGCCAAAACGGCGCTCGATAACGGCGCGACCCGGTACACAGCCGCCGCCGGTATTATTGAACTGAGGCAGGCGGTGGCCCAGTCCATCCGGCAGGACTACGGGATCGAGAGTATCACAGCAGAGCATGTGATTATCTCATCGGGGGCCAAGCACAGCCTCTACAACGCCATGATGGCCCTGCTCAACCCCGGTGACGAGGTTATTATCCCCGCACCCTACTGGGTCTCCTACCCCGTGATCGTGACCCTGGCGTCTGGGATCCCCGTGTTTGTCCCCACGACCCTCGAGGAGCGGTTCATTCTCACCCCCGAGAAGCTCCGCGCCGCCATCACCCGGAGAACCAGGCTGATCATCCTCAACAACCCCTCCAACCCCACGGGCTCCGTCTACAACAAGAAAGAGCTCAAGGCCCTTTTAGAGGTTGTCCTGGACTATCCCAACATCATGGTCATCGCCGACGACATCTACCGCAAGCTCATTTACGGCGGTGGCAAGTTCGCCTCCATCGCCTCCTTCGGCGAAGAGGCCCGCAAGCGCTGCATCATCATCGACGGCGTCTCCAAGGCCTACGCCATGACAGGCTGGCGCATCGGGTTCTCCATCGCCCGCCGCCAGATCACCAAGGCCATGGCCCACATCCAGAGCCACACCACCTCCAACCCCGCCGCCGTCTCCCAGATGGCCGCACTGGAGGCCCTGACCGGCAACCAGGCACCGGTGGAGGAGATGCGCCTGGAGTTTTCCGAGCGCCGCAACCACATCATCAAGCTCCTCTCCAAGCTCGAGAGCATGGAGATCCACCAGCCCCGCGGTGCCTTCTATGTGCTCCCCAGGGTCTCAAAGCTCCTGGGCAAGATCACGCCCAACGGAGATCTCCTCCGCACGGACATGGATCTGGCGACCTACTTCCTGGAGCGCAGCATGGTGGCCACGGTCCCCGGCACCCCCTTCGGCGCCCCCTCCCACATCCGCTTCAGTTACGCCCTCTCCATGGAAAGAATAGAGACGGCCATCAACCGCATCACCGAAGCAGTCCTCGACCTGCGCGACCCCGGCACCTGATCCCGCATCCCAGTTCCCCGGATTCCGACTTCCAGGATTCCAGCCTCAACACCCCCTGATTCCCAACCCGCTGTTCCCCAGACGCACGAACCCCTGCTCGCCAGCCCTCCCGACCACATCCAAAAATCACTGATGCCAAAGAACATTTGACATCACCTCGATTTCTCCATTCTTCCTCTCTCCCGCTTCGCCTGGGATTCAAACGCCCAACATGACTTCCTGAATTATCTATTATCATTTAATCCTCTCCAGTGATTGAGTGATTCCGCAGCCCCCAAGTGGCGAAAAACAAAAAGCCCTGTGCTGCTTTTTCTTTTTATGGTATGGAAGTTATCGCACTTGAGCACTGATATCGGCAGTGTTCACGGAGTGTTGATGAGCTTTATTGACGTGTTTTCTGGTCGAGTACTTCTCTGAATACGTCCCCGGAGTTTACATGATGAAAAAGGTCTATAAAACTGTGCTCAGGGTTTTTCGCGGAGTCAAACCGGCCCTGCCGTTTTCGGACAGACTCAACTGTTTTCCCTGTGATTGAATTTCTGAAAATAAGTTTGTCTTGTCCTAATGAAACTTATAGATTTTTAATTTTATTTACCGGTTGGAAAGTGTCATTTCATGAAAAATAGAATTGATAGCCTGGATTGGTTGCGAGGGCTTTTAGCAGTCTCAATTCTTCTGTATCACATTATTTCATGGGAGACGGGAAAGTTGGGTTCAAGCAGTTTTCTTGGGAAACTTGGTGTCTATGGTGTTTCGATGTTTTTTGTCCTTTCTGGGCTGAGTATGGCGCTGGTATACAGCCACTACATTAAAGACGTACGTACTTCGGTATTCTTTTTTATTAGACGCATTGTACGTATATGGCCTTTGATGTGGTTTGCAGTATTTTCATCTGTGTTCATCGCTTTTCTGGCGGGGAACAGATATCCGATTTCCAAAATCGTACTTAATATCACTACACTGTTTGGATTTGTGAATCATTCAGCAAGCACAATAAATACAGGTGCCTGGTCTATAGGCAATGAGATGGTATATTATTCATTGACCCCTTTTATTTTGATATTGTATAACTGGAGAAAATGGTGTGGAAATATAGTCCTTCTGGCATCGGTGGTACTCGCAGTTTATTTTTCCGGGTATGCAATGGATTCCAGTTCTTCTCTAGGGGCGCAGTGGGGTATATACAAAAACCCGTTCAATAACTTCTTCCTGTATTGTGCTGGAATTGCTTTGTACTACAATTTTAGTGAGGTAAAAAAAGAACTCTGGGTGATGTACATTCTGGCAACAGCGTTATCGCTGTTTATTTTCTATCCGATTTCAGGAGATCAAATCTTTATGGTGACGGGAGTTGGTCGGGTTGTTTTCTCTGTGCTGTCTGTAATCATTGTATACGGATTTTATAAAATGCCTTTTGAGTTTAATAATGTATTAGGAAAGGCACTGTCACATCTCGGGACAATTACCTATGGAGTCTATTTGCTTCATCCGTTGGTGTACGGGGTACTCTTGGTCATCTCTAAGCGATTTCGTGTTATACTGCATCCAGCAGTAATGGTTTTCGCGGTATTAGCCCTGACAATTATTCTGGCATTGATTGTTTACCATTTGTATGAGCTTAAATTTATTCAGATTGGCAAAAGGCTAACCCAGAGGACTCCTCAGTTTGAGAATAGGTAGCTCAATCTCGCTATGCAAAATTTACCTGCCCTAAACATTAGTTATTAAATGGGGATTTTTTCATGGCCGTAGATCTCTTCTCACACTTGACTATGATGAGAGTTGTGTTCCAGGGTGAGGCTGATGGAGGAAGGGAGGGTGGAGCATCTTCAGGCTGCTTTCCATAATTTTTTCCAGCTGGATGGGGCACTTCTCATGGGAATCCTGTCTGGAGAAGCTGCCCAGTCGGTCCACAAGGCTCTTGCTACGGGATCCCGCCTTTGATGATCTCCCGCAGATTGTCGGCCATGGGGGAGTCTTCGTCGACCTCCTCAATGCACAGTTGGGAGAAACCGATAACAGAGGAGAGAGAGCTGTTGAAAATAATGTATTTAGAATTACTTGCAAATCTAAGTAGTAGGAACTATCACACTCCACCAAGCTGTCGTCATCGTCTGTTCCGCTGTTGAAACTCTCAGGGTATTCACAGCCCTCTTCCCATTCTGCATCGTCACAGTCAGTGAAGCGGTCCTCGTCATCATCGGCGCCGGGCCATGAGGAAAATGAAGAATCCCAAAATTCAAAGGCGACTGCATAGCCATAGGTGTGGATGAGCGTTGCATCCTAAGAACCTTTACTTGACAGGTGAAGTGGCTGAGGACATACTTTGATGCTATTATCACAAAGGCACGCAATCTTTAAACAAGGTGCCAGGAAATCTTACGATGAAACATAGTCTTTATTTCGTTATCGTGTGTACATGGTTTGCCGTTGCCTGCAGCTTTGATGGCTCGGGGCTCAATACTAACAACAATAACACTAACAACACGAACAATGTGAACAACACTAGCAACACTAACAACACTAACAATGTTAATAACACCAACAACACTAATGGGGTGTGTGGTGATGATCAAGTCGATGCTCCTACAGAAGCGTGTGACGGGGACAACCTCAATGGTTTTCTCTGTGCTGATTTAGGCTATGATTCCGGTGTGCTTGCCTGCAGCGACTCCTGTCAGTTTGACACTGCAGGGTGTACTGTTGATCAGTGTGGCAATGGTGTCATAGACACCGGTGAAGAGTGCGATGGCATGGATTTTGGGGCCAACCTGTGCCACAAGAGAAGTGAAGCGGATCTTTGGATTGGGGGGCTTGTGTGCAACACCGACTGCACCATTGACTGGCACAACTGCCAGAGAGCCAGATGGGCCAAAGTAACCAGTCAATACTTTACCACGTGCGCGCTGGGTTATGTTAGTGAGGTGTGGTGCTGGGGTAAAAATAGCTCAGGCCAACTGGGGCCCTCGGCAGGCGGCGTAACCTACACCGCCACCCCCATGCGAGTGGCCGATCTTGATAACATTGTTGATCTGGAGTCGGGAGTTTCCTCTTTCTGTGCTCTTCGCTCTGACGACACGGTCATGTGCTGGGGGGAAAACATTGAGGGAGTGCTCGGAGTCGATGCCTCCATAGTCTACTCTGCCACGCCCCTTGTTATTGCTGGGTTGACAGACACCGTCTCCCTCTCGGTGGGGTATAATCACGCCTGTGCAGTGGACAGCGCAGGCACTGTCCACTGCTGGGGTGCTAACAACTATGGGCAACTCGGTGATGGCACGCTGGTGGTATCGGCCACGCCCGTTTTGGTGGATTTGCCCGTGCCGATTCAATTTGTGCGTTCAAACAACTCAAACAGTTGTGCCTTGACCACGGCGGGTGAGGTGTATTGTTGGGGGGGGAACAGCATTGGGGAACTTGGGATTGGTTCTCCGTCTCCCACCCGCTCTGCCACACCGCTGACGATTGATGCCACGGGAGTATTTACAGATCTTGGCGCGGGAGCAGGTCATTTCTGTGCCGTAAAAGACGATGGCACGCTCTGGTGTTGGGGATTCAACAACTATGGGCAGCTGGGTGACGGGACCGTTACTACGAGCTTCGGCCCCGTGCAAGCCGTAGATGTAGTTGATGCGGTACGTTTTGGTGGGGGCTATCTGCACTCCTGTTATGTGAACAGCGGAGGGGCCACCTATTGCTGGGGGTATAACAGCAGTGGAGACCTGGGTGATGGAACAGTAACAAACTCTAATGTGCCCGTTGAGGTGCTTGGCGGTCACACCGCAGTCGCCCTCACCTCCTCAAAGTGGCATCACAATTGTATGCTTGATGTTGAAGGCGATATTTACTGCTGGGGCCTCAACAGTACTGGTCAGGTGGGCTCGGGGTATTTTGCCCTCGCGGTTAGTTCCCCTGTGCCGATTCTCCCCACTCGTGAGATAGCGCTCTGTTCCGACGGTCTCGATAACGATATGGACGGCATAGCTGACTGTGATGATCCCGATTGCGACAACCTGGGTGCCTGCACCTCCGAAGACACCGTCTCCCGATGCAGTGACAACCTCGATAACGATGGCGACGGGTTTATCGACTGTCTGGACCCCCAGTGTGCCGGTTTGACGGTGTGCGGGCCAGAGAACACTACGCTGCGATGCAGCGACGGGATAGACAATGATTTAAGCGGCGCTGTCGATTGTGATGATCCGCAGTGCCTCCCGTTCTGCAACTCCCTGTATGAAGTGTTCCAGGGGCAGGTGCCAACTGAGCTCTTTGATATCTCCATGGGGTTCATCTCCATTACCCCCGACGGTATGGGCAGATATGGGTTCAGCCATGGAACCAGCGCGGGGTACACAGAGGTTGTGGGAGCAGGGGCCCCATCCCAGAGCCTTAACCTCGACAGCGAAGATTACCAGGAGATCATTCTGCCCTTTAGCTTCCCATTTTTTGGTGTGACCCGTACCAGTCTCTTCCTCTCCTCCAAGGGGTTCATCACCTTTGACGAGAGCGATGTGGACGGTTCCTCCTCCGAACAGGAGTTCCTCTTGGGAGCACCTCGAATCGCCTGGTACTGGAAAGACTGGAGCCCCTCTCAGAGCACTGCCACGGATGACGCCATTGTTGATTTTCACAACGATCGGCTGGTAATTACCCTTGAGTCTGTGCCCGACACCCAGGGTATGAGCAACCTCAATGTACAGGTTGTGCTGCACAACACAGGACAGATAACCATGTACTACATGGATTGCGGAACGGGTGCAGGTATAGTGGGTATAACTCCGGGCCGCACCGAAGCCAAAAACGAAACCAACTTCATCCCCTGATGTACATTTACATCGTTCAGTTTTATGATCCCATTGGACTCCCGCTGCTGGCCAAAATCGCTACCGCTTGAAGCCTTCGGGGTTTTTCGACTGCCAGTTCCATGCGTCTCGACACATCTCTTCAATACCGAGCTGTGCGCTCCAGCCAAGGAGTCGGTTCGCAAGGGCGGGGTCCGCAAAACAGGTGGCGACATCGCCTGCGCGGCGAGCAGCAAATTCATAGGGGATCGTCTTCCCGGATACACGCTCAAAGGCGTGTACCATTTCCAGAACGGAGTACCCTCGACCGGTTCCCAGATTCACCGTCAGGAAGTTAGGAACCGTCTCCTTCTGGAAGGCCCTCAGTGCGTGCACATGGCCCCTGGCGAGATCCACTACATGAATGTAGTCCCGCACGCCGGTGCCGTCGGGGGTCGGGTAGTCATCACCGAAGATGGAGAGCTCCTCAAGCTGGCCCACAGCAACTTTTGAGATAAAAGGCAAGAGGTTGTTCGGGATGCCGTTGGGATCCTCGCCGATAACTCCGCTTGGGTGGGCGCCGACAGGGTTAAAATAGCGCAGGAGCGCAATCTTCCACTTCGGGTCGGTGGCATGAAGATCGGTGAGGATCTCTTCGATCATTAATTTTGTTCGCCCGTAGGGGTTCACTGCAGAGCGGGGAAAGTCCTCTTTGATGGGCGTTGTGTGTGGATCTCCATAGACAGTGGCCGAAGAACTGAAGACGATGGTTTGAACATCGTGCGCCTGCATTGCCTCAAGCAGCTTGACCGTGCCCCCAACATTGTTGTCATAATATCGGAGTGGTTCACGTACTGACTCACCCACCGCCTTGAGCCCGGCGAAGTGGATGACGCTCTCGATCTTCTGCTCACTAAAGATTCGATCCAGGAGGCCTGAGTCCCTGATGTCTCCCTCGTAGAGCGTGAAGGGCTCCGAGCCGCAGAGGGAAGCTACTCGTCTGAGCGATTCAGGGGAACTGTTTTCAAAATTATCTATCACGATGGGTCTTACGCCGTTTGAGAGGAGCTCCACAAGGGTATGAGAACCAATGTATCCAGCACCTCCCGTGACGAGTACCGACGTGGTTCTGGTTTCGTTGAACGGGTGATTGACAGACATGAATCGATTATACCTCTATTATTTTTTTGCGAGCCGGAAATAATAGTCTTCCAGCCACTTTGCCGTGGTCTTCATGTCATAGCCGGCCTTTACGACATCTTCATACCTATTGGTTCTTTCGGTCTTTGCGGCTCGCTCAAGGACCTGCTCCGCCCAGAATTTCGCCGGCCTCTCAAGGGAGATGAAGCTCACGAGGTCCGTAAACCTCGTCTCTTCGGTCACCGCGTCGGAAAGCACACAAGGGAGGCTGCTCGCCTGCGCCTCCACGATGGTGACCGGGAACCCTTCAAAAATCGAGGGAAGCAAAAAGAGATCCATTGCCTGCAAAAGATCTGGGATGTCATCCCTGACGCCGGTCAGAATCACGGAGTCCCCCAGTCCGAGATCGGCAATCTTCTTCTCAATCATGGGCCGCAGCTCGCCGTCCCCCACAAGCAACAGCTTTGACTTGGGGTTAATCTTCAAAATTTCATTAAATATTTCTAGCAAGAACAGATGATTCTTAGGAATAGAAAACCTCGACACGTTGCCAATCACAAGATTTTCACTGAGCCCAAGGGCAGCGCGCGTAGTGTCACGCACGTCGCTGTTGAAGAGATAGTTCACTGTGTCGATGGAGTTGTTGACGATGGTAAATTCTTTGTTTTTCCCATACATCCATTGTCCTGCGGTGTGGGAGCAGGCGAGACGGTCCGTGACCAGCTTCTTTGCATTCCAGTTCAGAACTGTCTTGATGGCAGAAGAGATGTTGTACCTGTTGTACCTGGTCGTGTGGGAATGGATAACGATATTCCTGATTCCGTGCATGCGCGCCAAAAAGAAGACGAAGAGGTTTGGTGTTTGGGCGTGCAGCACATCGTAATCATTATGATCCCTGAAGAACGCGGTGAGCTCTTTGAAGTAGGAGGGGAGGCTCCTGAAGTGAGGGAGGCTATATACGTTCCCCCCCAGCGCCTTCAGCCTCTTCACGGCATCGGTTTCTTCTCTTTGTTCCCTAAGCAGATCAAACCGGACTCGCTTGCTGTCAAAATTTTCACACCATCCGATCATGAGTGACTCAATTCCCCCGAACAGGAAACCGGGAGCATAAAAGAGGACCTTGACTCTCTCAGGCATGAATGACCTCCTTGGTCTGCCTCTGCACAACGCCCCGATCCCCTCTAGACTGACCTGGATTGATGTTTATTCTGTTCAGACTCACACCCCAACCTCCCGACACAGCCCAGTATAAAGATCCATATGCCGGGCAGCCATCCTCTCGATGGTGAAATTCTGGGCTCTCTCAAAGCCTCGGCGGATCATCCTCTCTCGGGTCTCCCTGTCCTCACAGATGGTGCGGATGTGCTCCGCGAGTCTCATGGCATCCCCGGGAGGATAGAGCAGTACAGCGTCGCCGCCGACCTCTTGCAGGGCCTCAATCTGGCTCCCCACGAAGGGGACACCCGCAGCTAGAGATTCGATGACCACGAGTCCGAACCCCTCGGTGTGGGAGCTCAGCACAGACACATCGCACGCCTTGATGACCTCTGGTACATCCTCCCTGTACCCTGCGAAGAGGACCCTCGATGAGAGCCCCAACTGCTCACAGAGAGCCTTTGCCTCATCAATGCCCGAACCTTCACCCAGAAGAATTAGCTTGTATTTCCGGGGCAGGATCGCCATTGCCTTGAACAACGTCTCGTGATCCTTTTCATAACTGAACCTGGCGGTCATCTGGACCAGGTAGTCCCCATCACTGAAACCCAGGGAGGATCTCGACACCATTTGAGCCGTCCTGAACCGCGACGTATCGACTCCGTTCTCAATCACGACCGTCCTCGAAGCCAGCTCCGGGAGCCAGTCAAGCAGCGCAACCCGGGCCCTCTCACTGATGGCAATCACACTGTCATATCTGGACCACATGAATCTTTCCACAAGTCGATAGGGTCGGCGCATACGTCGGTTGGTATCATTGTGCGTCGTAACGACCAGTTTGAGCTTGGGGAGAAACATAGAGGCAAGGACCACCCAGTACTGTGTCGGAAAGAGGTGAGCATGAACGAGATCATAGGTCTTGAGCCGCTTGGTAAGTTGAAAAAGAAACAATGGGTTGAAACGACTTGATGCCTCGGAGAGTGCGATAACGTGTACCCCCTCACGCTCCAAAGCTTCGATATGGACCGATCCTTTCCTAGCGAGGAGGATGACGTCGAAGGTCACTTCCGGGAGAACCGAAAAGCTGCGGGCGAGATCCACGATGAGGCGTTCCGCCCCGCCGGATCCGAGGTTATTGATGATGGCTGCTATTTTCATGGTGCTCCGTTGTGGTCACAATGCACTTTTACCCTACCGCATCTCCTTTTTCAGGATCATGGAGGGGTCAATTTTAAGATTCTTGGCGGTACGCACACTGACGCCAACACTAGCCATCATCAAAAAGAAGGGAAGCACCTGGGCCCGCATCCGGTAGGCGGTCCCGAGGTTCCCCTGCACAATGGCGTAGAGCAGCGTCAGCATAAGAGTGTAGACAATCAGAGGGATGAACTCCCGCACATTCTTGTGTCTCAGCATGAACATCAACCCCGACAGTACAAAGGGGAAAAGAACCCACCAGAAGGGCATCTCGATGAAGGAGGCCACCACCCTCGCGTTGGCAAGCTGCCAGGGGAAGGGCGCGAAGAGGAAGGTCGTGAGCCGCGAAGGGAGATATTTTATGATATCAAAGGAAGATTTGTATTCCTGATCCGCATGAACGGCGCTCCTGTCAACGGTGAGCCCTTTCCGGTAGCTCTCAAGGTGCTTCACATCGGCTTCACGGTTCCACGTATTGAGCATGTCCTTGCCCACGCCTACGGTCATCAGCCCCACGACGATCACGACCGATACCATAACCGCCCGGAGGATGCGCTTGAGTGAGAGCTCGCCGGCGAACAGGACCATGGAGATGAGAATGGACCCAATGATGACGAAGGAAATGTAATAC
>JAHJLU010000790.1 GCA_018821745.1 Myxococcota bacterium
CATGAAGAGGCCAATGATCATAGGATAAATAAATATTTTCATGATTCGCTCCTAGAAGAAGGCCCTGACGCCCATGTAGCCGAAGGTAAATACGGGTCCATCGTAGTCCGTGGTGGTGACTGTGTCGAATACGGGTGATTTCTCATCGTAACTGGTCTTCTGGTATGCAGCCTTCAGCCCGAGTTCGAGCCCCAGGTAGGCGGTGACCATGTAGAGAATTCCCCCGTGGAGGGCAAGCTCGAGTTGATAACCCTCAAGGGTGTCGTCGCTGTTTGACTGCTCAGTGGAGATCAGCGCATAGGAGAGCGATCCCCCCACATACCAGTAGAAACTGCCATGGGGGATGAGGTAATAGGCTCCTATCTGGGCGCCAAGGGCGGTGCTGGTCAGGGTCTGCTTGTCACCGTTGTTGTCTTCTATGCCGATCTCATTGCGGGTGATAAGGAGTGAGGCGGTGAGCGCCAAATTCCGCTGGATAAAGTAACCGACCGTGGGCAGCACGGAAATATTGGTGAACTCGATGGAGTCGGAGGCCTTTTCGGGGATCCACCGGGTGTAATCCCCCAGGAGAGTGCCCCCGAGGAACATGGTGCCGGGGCCAAAGCCCGCTGCCTTGGCCTGACCGGGCAGAACCGGCGCTGCTTTGGGGGCCGGAGCTGCCGTGGAGGGATTATCATTGGCAGATACGGGGGCGGTGGCCGGGACCGGGGCCGCAGGATTTTCACTCTGGAGAGGTTTTTCCTGTTTTTCGGTGCCTGTAACCGTCGTGGCATCCCCCGTGAGGCGGGAAGAGCCAGTGAGAACCGGTTTCAGGGGAGCCATGGGCCGGCCGTGGCTGTGGGCCGGCCAGGAAATTCCGAGGGTCATTGCCCCAAGGAACAGGATATTGGAAATCTTTTTGCGCATGAGTCTCTCCTTGGCCGTGAAGGCTTCTTCAATAACAGGACAGGGGATATGTTCTTAAATTTATTGTTATTACAGAGTGCCCCCGTTGTCAATCAACTCAAAGGCTCCCTGCTCCATGGGACATAATGGGAATAAGGATGCTTAAAAGCACTTTTAAAATTTATTAAATCAGGTATATATGTCAAAGAGGTGCCCGATGGATACGATCCTTCTTGTTTTTAAAAATGCCTGGTTGCTGAGTGTGGACATGGCGCCCTGGCTTTTTCTGGGGTTTCTCATGGCGGGGATGCTCCACGCGCTCATTCCCGGCACCCTCATTGCCCGACACATGGGCACCAACTCGCTCTCTTCCATCATCAAGGCTTCTCTCATAGGGATGCCCCTCCCCATCTGCTCCTGCGGAGTCCTCCCCGTTGCCACCTCCCTGCGACAGTCCGGTGCGGCCAAGGGGCCCACCGTCTCCTTCCTGATCACCACCCCTGTCACGGGTGTCGACTCCATCATGGCCACCTACGCCCTGCTCGGGTGGTTTTTTGCCCTGGTGCGGGTGCTGGCCTCCCTGGTTATCGGATTTCTGGCCGGGATGTGGGTCGCCCTGACTGACCGGAGCAAGCAGACCGTTACTCCTGCAGCGCCGGGTCCTGTAGCCACCGCCACCTCGGGGCAGAAGTTGATCTCCATTTTTACCTACGGCTTCAGGGATCTCCCCATCACCATGGCGGAGAGTGTGCTGCTGGGTATCTTCATCGGGGGGATCATCACAACCCTGCTCCCTGCGCACCTGGTGGCGCGCTACATTGGCACGGGATATCTGGGGCTTGTGGTCGCGGGAGCTGTCGCGGTGCCCCTGTACGTCTGTGCCACGGGATCCATTCCCATTGCCCTGGCCATGCTGGTCCAGGGCTTCTCTCCGGGCGCGGCGCTGGTGTTTCTCATCGCCGGTCCCGCCACCAACGCGGTGGCCATGACCACGGTGAAAAAGGTTCTGGGGACCAAAGCGCTGGTGATCTATCTGGTCTCCATTTTCGGGGGTGCGCTGGTCTTCGGCGCGCTCTTCGATGCTGTGCTGCGATCGGGGGTGTCGGTCTCCATGCCCGCGGGCGCGCACCACACCCAGTACTCACTCTTCTCGCTAATCGCCGGTGCTTTGCTGCTGGCTCATCTGCTCCTCCTGTTCGGATTTAGCCGCCTGCAGGCGCTGGGGCTCTTCAATAAAAGGAATAGTGACACCATGGCACCCGATATTTCCCTCAATGTTCCCGATATGACCTGCAACCATTGCAAAATGAATGTCACCAAGATACTCCAGACCGTAGACGGCGTGGAGAACATCTCCGTGGATCTGGGGAGCAAGGTGGTCCAGTTTGATACCTCCGGGGCGGTGAAGCTGGAAGAGATTATGGATCGGCTCAAGGCAGGGGGCTATGAGGCCAGCCGCAAATAGAGCCCTTCGGTTGAATTGATCCGCTACGGCAGTTTTTTAATCTCCCTATGATATCCTGCTGGGCCTCCCCGGCCCAGACCCGGCCAACGTGGAATTCCGCCACGTTGGATAGCGGACCCGGTCACCCGATGGTTCCCGGGACCCTCCGATCGCCGGGACACCCGGACCCGTTTGGGGAAACCCCTCCAACTCCACAGCTTCTCAACTATAATAGAAATTAAACTGGAGTTGGAGATACGGTGCAAAAACTCAGCAGTAAACACAAGTACAGACTGATAAAGAAGAAATTGGATAAAGGGGAGCCCTCAGGCACAATCAGTGAAAAATTACGGGGGATGGGGAAAGGGCTCCATGGGCCCCCATCTTTCTGCTACAATACGTTCACAAAGGGGTCCACCGTGGCCCGGAAAGTGAACAGGCCCCATGTCCGAAGTATCAGGCAAACTCCCCGGAAGCCGTGTCAGCCAGCTCGTCCCCGTGCGGGATCTCTCTCTCACGGAGAGCATGGAACCCAGAGAGATGCTCCTCACTGTGGATACGGGCGTTCCTTACCCCCAGACCAATGTCATGCAGGAGCAGGATGTGCTCCCCCTGGGAAAACTCGGCGTGATCACAGGCACCGGAGGGACCGGAAAAACCCATCTGCTCACGCAGCTCGCCATCTCCGTTGCCACGGGGGAGAAGTGGCTCAACTGCTTCAACGTGAAGAATCCGGGAAAAGTGGCTTTGCTGGTGTGTGAAGAGGACTTTACCGAGGTAAAACGGCGGCTCCTCAAGGCGGTGAACAAGCGCTTCCAGTATGCGGACTCCAGCTTCCTGACCCGTCTGGTGGAGAA